>NZ_JBIRXG010000020.1:0-189385 GCF_044388685.1 Streptomyces sp. NPDC020192
ACCAAGGGGCCCTGGCCGCTGCGGCGGCTGGACATCGCGCAGATGAAGGAGACGGCCGACCAGGAGCTGCGGAACATGGGCATCGTCCTGGACGATCTCGAGCAGCCCATCGGGACCCTGTCCGGCGGTCAGCGCCAGTGCGTGGCCATCGCCCGTGCCGTCCACTTCGGCGCGCGTGTGCTGATCCTGGACGAGCCGACCGCCGCCCTGGGGGTCAAGCAGTCGGGTGTGGTGCTGAAGTACATCGCCGCCGCGCGTGACCGGGGTCTGGGCGTCATCTTCATCACCCACAACCCCCATCACGCCTACATGGCCGGCGGTGCCGAACTCGCCGCGCTCAAGCACGAACTGGCCCAGGTACGCGGCGTCGACACCGAGGGACTCCCCGAGGAGAGCGACCTCACCGTCTCGCCTTCCTGACGAGGGTGAACGCGCGGGCCGACCGACCCAGCCGGGCGAGGAGAACCGCTCCTCGCCCGGCTGTTCTCCATGATAGTTTAATAGGAAACAAGTGTGGTGTGAGTACAGCCCCAAGCCGGTTCCGCGCACTCCTGGCAAGATGTGGGCCACCGAACCCGGAGGAGTCCAGGTTGACCAGTGACGTCCAGGCCGGCGCCACCCGGCGGATCTTCATCGACAAGCAGAGCCCCAAGCCGTATCACGCGCTGGTGCAGACCTCCGAGGCGGTTCGGGCGGCGGCCGCCGACGCCGGCCTGGACCGCACCCTCGTGGAGCTGGTCAACCTCCGTGTCTCGCAGATCAACGGCTGCGCCTACTGCCTGCACGTGCACACCCGGGCCGCGCTGCGGGCGGGCGACACGCCGGAGCGCCTCGGTGTGCTCCCTGCCTGGCGGGAGACCGAGCTGTTCACGCCCGCCGAACGGGCCGCGCTGGCGCTCGCCGAGGCGACCACCGCCGCCGCCGACACCGGCGCGCAGGACGCGGCCTACGCGGCGGCGCGGGACGTGTTCACCGACGACCAGATCGCGGCGGTGATCTGGGTGGCCGTCACCATCAACGCCTTCAACCGGGTCTCGATCATGAGCGGTCATCCGGTGCGGCCGGAGCGCTGACCGGGCCCGGGAGGGGCCTGGGGGCGCCCTGATCGATCGTCGCCAGCAACTGGGTGACCAGGGGATTGGCGTCGCCCTCGCGCCATGCGACCGCGACCCGGGTGCGGGCGGTGCCGGGCTCGATCCGGCGGAACGCGACACCCTTGAGCCGGATACGGCGGATGCTCGCCGGCGCCACCGACACCCCCAGCCCGGTCTCCACCAGCGCGCACACCGTCTGCCACTCCACCGCGTGCTGTGCGATCCGGGGCGTGAACCCCGCCGTCTCGCACAGGCCGGTGATCCGGTCGTACAGCTGCGGGCCCACCGCTCGCGGCAGCAGTACGAACGGTTCGCCGGCCAACCGGCCGAGCGGCACGGTCCGTTGGGCGGCCAGCGGGTGCGCGGCCGGCAGGACGGCCACGAACGGCTCGCTGAGGACGGTCCGGAAGCCCAGCTCGGACGGGCCGGCCGGCGGTTCGCGCAGCAGGCCGATGTCGATCGTCCGGTCGCGCAGGGCGTCGAGCTGTGGTGCCGTCGTCATCTCGTGGATGTCGAGGTGCGCCTGAGGGAAGCGCTGCCGGAAGTCACGCAGCAGGCCCGGCAGCACGGTCAGCGCCAGGGAGGCGGCGAAACCGATCCGCAGCCGCCCGGCCCGCCCGCTGCCGACGGCCCGCGCCGTGGCCAGCCCGTCGGCGAGCCCGGCCAGCGCCCGCCGGGCGGCCGGCAGCAGGGCACGGCCGGCCGGGGTGAGCGCGACCCGGCCCGGGGCGCGGTCGAACAGCGGATACCCGACCTTCTCCTCCAGCCGGCGGATCTGCTGGCTCAACGGGGGTTGGGCGACGCCCAGGCGGGCGGCCGCGTGGCCGAAGTGCAGTTCCTCGGCGAGCACGACGAACGCGTGCAGCTGCGGCAGGGGCAGTTCGGGGCGGTCCATGTGTCCAGAGATATCAGGAGGTGTCAGCCGGTCCGTGTCTCCCGCGATATCGACCGCGATATCGACCCATGCCACTGACTGTATTAGACGTATCGGTCCTGGTCACCTAGCGTTCGGCGCATGACAGAGCGACGCGCGATCCTCAGCGGCTCGACCTTCGAGGAGCAGATCGGTTACGCCCGTGCCGTGGTCGACGGCGACTGGGTGCATGTGTCCGGGACCACCGGATTCGATTACACGACGATGACGATCCCGGACGACGTGGTGGCCCAGGCCGAGCAGTGCCTGCGCAACATCGAGGCCGCGCTCGCCGAGGCGCAGTGCACCTTCGCCGACGTGGTGCGCGTGCGCTATCTGCTGCCCGACCGCGCGGACTTCGAGCCCTGCTGGCCGGTGCTGCGGCGCTGCTTCGGCGAGATCCGGCCGGCCGCGACCATGCTGGAGTGCGGCCTCTCCGACCCCCGTATGAAGATCGAGATCGAGGTGTACGCCCGCCGCCGCACCGGCTGACCCCATGCGGCGGCCGGCCGGTCACCGGTGCGCGGGTGTACGGCGACGGCGCCGTTCCACGAGGTCACCGCGCCGCAGCAGCCGCGCCTCGTGCGGGAGCAGCCGGGGACCGGCCACCACCAGCACCTCGCACTCGGCCCGCGCCAGGATGTGCCGCTGTACCGGCCTGCGGTGCAGCAGCCGGGAGACGGGGCCCCGTGGCCGGGC
Source organism: Streptomyces sp. NPDC020192 (assembly GCF_044388685.1). Taxonomy (NCBI): domain Bacteria; kingdom Bacillati; phylum Actinomycetota; class Actinomycetes; order Kitasatosporales; family Streptomycetaceae; genus Streptomyces; species Streptomyces sp. NPDC020192. Next base: position 2,707 of record NZ_JBIRXG010000020.1, read on the forward strand.
CGCGCCGATGACCAGCAGGTCGTCCGGGCGGGACGCGATCGAGCACAGCACCGGTCCGGCCGGGCCCCGGACCACGCGCCGTACGATCCGCAGATCCGCCGGCGGCCCGCCGAGTGCCAGCTCGAAGGCACGGTCCAGCCGCTGCCGCGCCTCGTCCGCCCACATATGGGTCCAGGCCGGCTCGGGCCGGCGCCGGGCGAGCGCCTCGCCCTCCGGTGGTTCCCAGGCCCGGACGGCCACCAGCCTGCGGCCGCTTCTGCGGGCCCCCACGATGCCCCGGCGCAGCGCGGCCGGCCCGGCGAGCGAGTCGCTCACCCCGACGACGACGTCCGCGGTCCGCCCGCCATCTGTCGATCCGTGTGGTGCCATGCCGCCCACGCCAGGAAGGCCAATCCCGCCTGGGCAAAGTCCAATCAAGGGAAAGTGGCCTTGTCCGGAGGGGGCAGTGGTCACGCAGCGCCGGGGGAGCGCTCGGCCGGGCGCAGGAACGCGGTCCAGCCGCCGTCCGGCTTCTCGCCGACCTGGAGGCGGCGCAGCCGCGCGAGCAGCGCCGGGTCCTGGGCGTCGAGCCAGTCGACGAACTGCCGGAAGGAGACCAGCCGCACGTCCTCCCGGCCGGCGATCTGCTTGAGGGCCTCCTCGGCCGCGTCCATGTAGATGCCGCCGTTCCACACCTCGAAGTGGTTGCCGATGAACAACGGTGCCCGGTTGGTCTCGTACGCCCGCTGAAACCCGGCCAGGTACGCCTGGGTCGCCTGGGCGCGCCAGTAGGGGTAGTTGTACGACGGTGCCCTCGTCGTGTTCTTGGACTGGTTCGCGAGCATGTTGTAGTCCATGGACAGCACCTCGAACGTGCGGCCCGGGAAGGGGATGCTCTGCAGCGGCAGGTCCCAGACGCCGTTCCGTTTCCGCGGCCAGCGTTGCAGCCCGCCCGGTGAGGACGCGTCGTAGCGCCAGCCCAGTTCCCGCGCGACCGGCAGCAGGTTCGCCTGCCCGAGCAGGCACGGGGTGCGGCCGCCCACCAGCTCCTTGTCGTAGTCGAAGGGGAGCGGCGGAGCGCCGTGCCAACCGGTGTGCGTACGCCAGGACGTGACGAACGACCGGGCCTGCTCGATCTCCGAACGCCACTGCGCCGGGGTCCAGTTGGCGACCGAACCGGGCCCGGTGCAGAAGTGGCCGTTGAAGTGCGTGCCGATCTCGTGGCCGTCGAGCCAGGCCTGACGCACGTACGTCAGCGTCTCCTTGACATGGTGGTCGGTGAGGTAGCCGATGTCGGAGGCGCCGGCGGGGTTGTTCGGCGGGCGGTACAGCCGCTTCTTGTCCTCCGGCAGCAGATAGAGGCCGGACAGGAAGAACGTCATGTGTGCGCCGTGGTCCTGGGCGAGTTGCAGGAAGCGCGGGAACAGACCGGTGCCCACCTCGCCGGCGCCGTCCCAGGAGAACACCACGAACTGCGGCGGGGTCTCGCCGGGTTCCAGGGCTTCGGGCGGGGGCGGCTGATAGGGCTGCCGTCCGGTGTACGACGTCGAGCCGTCCCCGATCAGCCGGGCCGCCCCCGGCGCCGGTGCCCCCTCGTGCTCGCCCTTGCCCCCGCACCCGGCCAACGAGGCGGCGGCCACTCCGATCCCGGCACCGATCCCGAGACGCGCCACGTCCCGGCGGCTGATTCCACTCATCGCCATCCCAACCCGCGCCCTGCCCTGACGCGTTGTGCGCCCCCTCAGGTGAGACTCCGGACATCACGCACCCTAGGGCGGATAAGCGGATAAGCATGCCTATCGGATCGGCGTGGCGTGCAAAGGGGCCGCCGAGCGGGACGTGGCGTCACCTGGATGGTCCAGCAGATGGCCTTGTCCCGCCCGGCGGTTCAGATGCCCATCGAGGCGATCTCGATCTGTGTGCGGTAGTTGTTGGCGGCCGTGACGACACAGGCGCGGTAGGTGCGGTTGTCCCTCACGACGAGGAAGTAGTCGCGGAGGTTCTTCCAGTAGCTGAGCAGGTAGCCGATCCCGGGGAGGAACCCGGGCGGGCGCGGGACGAGCGCGAAGGCCTCGCTGCACTTGAGGATCTCTCCGGTGGCGGTCGACAGGACGTCGGCCACGTCGGAGTTCATGTTCCACCCGGCGGCCAGCTCCGGCGTCCAGATCGAACCGGCCACCTCCCTGAGGTGCTCCTGCTCCTCCGGGGTGGGATCGCTGAGCACGCCCGCGGCGACCGGTGTCGCGGTACCGGGCGCGTGCGTGCTCGCCGCGACTGCGGTGGGTCCGGCCGCGACCGCCGCGATCACCACCGTGGTCATCGTGACGGCTGCCCGCAGTCGCGTGCGTCTCCCGCGTAACGCCATCATGCGTCTCCCTCCAGAAGGCCTGCCCCGTCCGCTCGGCCGGGGCAGGCCGAACGTGTCATGGGCGGACCAACCTGGTCAACAGCGACATCCGGCCAGGCGGAACGCTCGTACCGGAAGTCTCGTCACGTCTCCGCGTGCCGCCGCTCCGCCGCGACCGGCACCGCGGTGATGTGCTGGACGGCCCGGCTGAGGACCACCACGCCCGCGACGATCAGCAGCGCGCCGGCGGCCTCCGGTACGAGCCACCAGCCCGTGCGGATGCGCTCCCCGAACAAGGTCATGCCGAGCGCGAGGCTCACCATCGCGTCGCCGATCGTGAGCGCCGGCTGGGCGGCGACCAGCGGACCGGCCTGGAGCGCGTTCTCCAGCAGGATCACCGCGGCGACTCCGGCGAGCGCGAAGCCGTACGTCTGCCAGGACCGCAGGAAGGCGCCGAAGCCGTGGTCGGCGAAGGTGCCGCTGGCCGACTTCAGCAGGGCGGCGGTCAGGGCGTTGCCGGTCGCGGAGGCGGCCGCGAGCAGCGCGGCACGCCGGGCCGGCGCGTGGCCCCGGCCGGACAGCAGGACGGCCGCGGCCATGCCGCCCAGGCACAGGCACAGGGCCGGGATCCAGCGGGTGAGCGGCGCCTGGTCGGTGGCGCCGTGCGGGGCGGCCGCCATGAGGAGGACCGCGAGGCCCGCCACGCAGCCGGCCACGCCCCACCAGCCCGAGCGCGGCATCCGCTTGTGCATCAGCGGGGCGGCGATGAGCAGTGCGAACGGCAGTTCCAGGATGAACAGGGGCTGGACCAGCGCGAGCGGGCCATTGACCAGGGCCAGGCTCTGGAACAGCGCGGCGCCGACCACACCGCACATGCCGATCATCCAGAAGGGCCGCCGCGCCAGCTCCGCGACCAGCCGGATCCCGCTGTGGCTGGACGTGGACGCCGCCTTGCGCTGGAAGGCGGTGCCCATGGCGTTGCTCGCCGCTCCCGTGACGGCGAACGCCGCGGCCAGTTCGATCACGACCGTCTCCTGCCTGCGGGACGTCTCCCGAAGGAGCCTCGCGTCCCTTCAGCGTACGGAAGGCACCGCCCGTGTGCCGGGCGCACCGCGGCCCCGCCCGGCGGGGACCGGGCGGGGCCTGTGGAGGAGCGGGTGGTCAGCCGAGGGTCAGGTCGTCGGCGTACACCGAGCCCTGTCCGTACCAGCCGTGGACGTACACCGTGACCGTGCCCGAGGAGCCGGTGGTGAACGGCACCGTCAGCTTCGACCACGACGTGGCCGAGGCCCAGGTGTCGGCCGTCGCGCCCCCGCTGACGCCCAGGTAGGCGTACGGTCCCTGCACCCAGCCGCTGAGCGTGTACGCGGTGTCGGGCTTCAGGGCCAGGGTCTGTGTGCACTGGCCGGTCCGGGAGGCCGACGGTGTGGTCTTCAGGGCGTGGGAGCCGCCGTGCACCGGCGAGGAGACCACCGTCGTCCCGCTGTCGCACGTCCATGGTGTGAGCGAGCCGGTCTCGAAGTCGCCGTTGGTGAGGACGGTCGTGCCGCCGCCGGATCCGTTCACCGTCAGGGTGAACGTGGAGCTGTGCCGGACCGGGCCGGCCGTGCCGGTGACGGTCAGGGGGTAGGTGCCGGGTGCCGTCGAGGCGCTGGTCCGCACGGTGAGGGTGGAGGTGCCGCCCGCGGTGACGGAGGTGGGGCTGAGGGAGGCGGTCACTCCGCTCGGCGCGCCGCTCACGGCCAGGTCGACGCTCTGGGCGCTGCCGGAGGTCACCGACGTCCTCACGGCCGCCGTCGTCGTGCCGCCGGGGGCGACCGCGGCGGTACCGGGGGACAGGGAGACGCTGAAGTCGTTGGCGGGCGGTGTCGTCGTACCGCCGGTGAAGGGCTCGAAGGTGTGGCTGAAGTACCAGGTGTCCTGGGCGATGCCGGAGCAGGTGTCGGAGGCGCTGCCGCCGGGGCAGCCGCCGTTGTCGCGCTGGAGGGCCCAGAAGGAGAGGGTGTTGATGCCCTTGGCGACCGCCCAGTCGTACACGCTCGTCGCGTCGGCGGTGGTGAAGGTCTCCGCCGGGCCGTAGTCGTCCACGCCGGGCATCTCGGTGACGCCGATCGTGTTCCAGAGTTGACTGTCCGACAGGTTCGGGTACAGCGAGGCGAGTTGGTCGTGCAGTCCGCTCGCGGCCGTCTGGGTGTCGGTCGCCATGTGGTGGGTGGCGCCGTCGTAGTAGTCGAACGTCATGATGTTGACGACGTCCACCTTGGCGCCCGCGTTCTTCGCGCTGCGCAGCACGGCGAGCCCGCTGTCGGCGAGTCCGGTCGTCGTGGTCGGGAGGGTGTACGAGAACGGCACCGAGCGCCGGTTCGCGGCCGCCCAGTCCTGCACCTTCTTGATGGCCTGGTTGCGGCGGTCGATGCCCGCGGTGTCGGTGAGCGAGTTGTCCTCGACGTCCATGTCGAGCCGCGAGACGTCGTACGTCGTGATGATCTTCTCGTAGGCGGCGGCTATGGAGTCGACGTTCGTGCAGCTGTCGGCGATCTCGGTGCCGCCGTTGTCGGCCGCGTAGCCGCCGAGGGAGGGGATCACGTCGCCGCCGCGCGAGCGGATGGTGGAGAAGTCGGAGCCGAAGACGGAGGAGTCGACCGGCCTGCCGGTGTCGCCGTTCCAGTACGGGGTGCAGGAGCCCTTCTTGTCGGCCTGGAGGAACGCCATGGTCAGGTACTTGGCGCCGGAGGCCTGGGAGAGTGCGGCGGGGCTGTCGCCGCTGTAGGCCTCGAAGTAGGGCGCGAAGACGTGTGCGGGCAGCGGAGTCGCCGCCTGGGCCGTGCCGGTGGCACTCAGGGCGAGCCCCGCGGACGCGGCCAAAGTGGCCACGCCGGTGAGCAGGGCGCGTATGGATCTCGGACGTGTCATCGGGTACTCCCGGATAGCGAACGACAGGCGATCGAGCGGGGTCGAGCAGCCCGGCCGGGCTATTGGTCTAGGCCATGATTGGTCTGGACCAAACCCCGGTCAAGGTGTGGGAGCCGCCTTTTGCGTGTTCATGAAGGAGTCAATCGTCCGGATCCGTACGAATATTGACGGGCTGTTACGTCAGCGGTTCTCAGCTGGCCCGGGTGCCGCCGCCGCGCCGGACGCGGCCCAGCAGATCCCGGTGATAGGCGGCGAGTTGCCCGGCGGGCACGGGGGCCGGGCTGCCGCTGAGGGTGTACCAGGTGTCGCTTCCGGGCTGCTGGACGGCGACCCGCGCACTGTGACCGTCGGACAGGAGGATCGTGGCGATGGTCAGCTCGCCGGTGACGACCCCGATCTCCTCGGTCAGCGCGCCGCCGGGGCCCGCGGTGACACGGTCGACGTAACTGTTGATGCTGGGTGGGTTGTTCATGCCCGCAGGTTTCCATCAACCCGCCCGGCCCGCCCCGCACCGCGCAGGTGGTGTCAGCCGAACAGCGGGAACCGGTCCGCCGCCGCGCCCAGGGCGGCGCGCTCGGCCTCGGTGAGCGGAGCCCGGCCGGTGCCGACGCGCGCGTAGTGCGCGTCGCTCCATGCCGGGAGCGCGGGCCGGCCGAGCAGAGCGTCCAGGGTGGCGCGCACCGCGGCCAGCCCCTCGGATGACGGTCCCGGGGCGAGCGGGAGGCCGGCCGTCATGTCCAGGTGGTGGACGGTCGCCTCCACCGCGAGGGTGGTCATCAGGTCCCCGGCCGTCAGCACATGTCCCTGGGTGGCGACAGGCCGGGCGGGATCGGTCGCCTCCGCCGCGTGCACGGCCGCCGCCAGCGTCTCCAGATACAGGCCGCGCAACTGGCCGAAGTCCAGGAACATGGTCGCGCTCACCCGCACCCAGCGCCGGCCGTTCGCCGCCCCGGTGGTGTTCGGCGCCCAGTCCTGCCAGTACGTCACCGCGTCCCGGTCCACCGGCTCGGACGCGGGCGTGTGCAGGGCGACCAGGGCGCGCTGGGCATCACCGAGGCAGTGGAAGACGAGATCGCGGACCGCCCAGCCGGTACAGCCGCTCGGCAGCCACGACTCCGCGTCGCCCAGGTCCGCGACCACCGTCGAGGCGGCCTCGTACGCCGCGCGCAGCACCCGTGCCGGTGTGTTCATGCGTCCCCCTGTTCATCCGCCGTACCGGCCGTCCAGGGTGTCACACCCGGCTCGACGTCGCCGTGTCCCCGGACAGGCGCTGGGCGACGTAGATCGGGATCACCGACAGCAGGACGAGCACGGCCGCCACCACGTTGACCACCGGGGCCTGCTGAGGCCGGGTCATGTTGTCGAAGATCCAGATGGGCAGGGTCTCGATGCCCGGCCCCGCCGTGAACGTGGTGACCACGATCTCGTCGAAGGACAGGGCGAAGGCGAGCAGGCCGCCCGCCAGCAGCGCGGAGCGGACCAACGGGAAGGTCACGTCGGCGAAGGCGCGGAACGTGGTCGCGCCGAGGTCCATGGCCGCCTCCTCGTACGACGCGGCCGTACGGCGCAGCCGGGCGACCACGTTGTTGAAGACCACCACGATGCAGAACGTGGCGTGGCCGATCACGACGGTGAACAGCCCGAGGCCCACGCCCAGCGGCAAAAGGACCGTGCCGAAGGCCGAGTTGAGGGCGATGCCCGTGACGATGCCGGGCAGCGCGATCGGCAGGACCACGATGAACGAGACCGTGTCACGGCCGAAGAAGCGGTGCCGCGCCACGGCGAACGCGATGAGCGTGCCCAGCACGAGCGCGATCGCCGTGGCACCCAGGCCCGCCTTCACCGAGACCCACAGCGCCTGCCGCGCACCGGAGTTGTGCGCGGCCACCGACCACCAGTGCCCGGTCAGCCCCGGCGGCGGCCAGCTCGCACTGCGGTCCGGGTTCAGGGAGTTGACGAGGACGAGCAGCAGCGGCACGTAGATCACCGCGAAACCGAGCCCGGCGCCGGCGCGCAGGCCGATGCGCGCGGTACGGCTGAGATGCATGGCGCTCCCCTCCTACAGGCTGTTCAGGGCGCCCGTACGGCGGATCGCCAGCAGGTACAGGACGATCACGACGACGGGGACCGTGCCGAGCGCGGCGGCCATGGGCAGGTTGAGTTCGATGTTGGAGTACACGAGATTGCCGATCAACTGCGTCTTGCCGCCGACGATCTGCACGGTGATGTAGTCGCCGAGGCTGAGCGAGAAGGTGAACACCGAGCCGGCCGCGACCGATGGCAGCACCATCGGCAGCACCACCGAGCGGAAGGTCCGCCCGGCCCGCGCCCCGAGGTCGGCCGAGGCGTCGAGCAGGCTCGCCGGAAGCTGTTCGAGAGCCGTGTGGATCGGCAGGATCATGTACGGCAGCCACAGGTACGTCAGTGTGAGGACCGTGGCGGGCAGGCCGAAGCCGGGACCGCTCAGGCCGAACGGCGCGAGCATCCAGTCGGCGAGACCGCCCTGGGACAGGATGAGCCGCCAGGCGTACACCTTGACCAGGTAACTCGCCCACAGCGGAGTGAGGATGGCCACCACGAGCAGCGGCCGCCACCGCGGCTTCGCCACCCGCGCGGTGTAGAAGGCGACCGGGAAGGCGATCAGTGCGCACAGCACGGTCACCGCGAGCGCCACGCCGACACTGCGCAGGATCACCTCGCGGAAGACGGGCGTGGTGAACAGCTCGTGGAAGTTGTCCGTCGACCAGACCTTCACGACCTGCGAGGTGAAGGAGTTCGTCGTCCAGAACGCGGAGGCGAACAGCACCGCCAGCGAGCCGAGGTACAGGACGGCCAGCCACAGCAGCGGGGCGGTGAGCAGCAGGGTCAGCCGCAGCCGGGGTCTGCGGTGCAGGCTCCCGGCGAGCCGCCGGACGGTGTCCCGGCCGGCGGCGGTCGTCGCGTCGCTCGCCATGGCTCAGCCCTTGATCTCGGTCCAGGCCTGCACCCACTTCGCGTACGGCACGCACGTCACGTCCTTGCGGCCGTCGAGGCACTGCTCGATGGGGGTGTTCCAGAAGGCGATCTTCTTCCAGTAGGTCTCGTCGGCGGCGTGGTAGACCGCGCAGAAGTTCTTGTCGCTGGTCTCGGCGCACGCCTTGGAGTTGGCCGGGGCCTCGCCGAAGTACTCGGCGACCTGGGCGTTCACCTTCGGCGAGACGATCCAGTCGAGCCACTTGTAGGCGCAGTCGGGGTGCTTGGCCTTGCTGTACACCATCCACGTGTCGGACCAGCCGGTCGAACCCTCCTTCGGCACCAGCGCCTTGACCTTCGCGCCCTCGGAGGCGGCGAGGTTCGCGATGACCTGCCAGGTGGTCCCGACCACCGAGTCACCGCTCTTGAAGGCGGAGACCTCCTTCAGATAGTCGCTCCAGTACTCGCCGACGTCCTTGTTCTGCTGCCTGAGCAGGGCCACGGCCGCGTCGAACTGCTTCTGGTCCAGCGCGTACGGGTCCTGGATCCTCAACTCGGGCTTGGTGGCCTTGAGATACAGGGCCGCGTCGGCGATGTAGATCGGCGAGTCGTACGCGGTGACGTGCCCCTTGTACCGCGCGGCGCCGTCGAAGACGGCCGACCACGAGGTGGGCGCCGGCCTGACCTTCTCGGTGTTGTACATCAGCAGGTTGGCACCCCGGCCGTGCGGGATGCCGTACATCTGCCCCTTCACCGAGTTCCAGGCGCCGTTCTTCAACCCGGGGAAGATGTCCTGGTAGTTGGGGACCAGGTCGGTGTTGACGGGGGCCGCGTCGCCCGAGGCGATCAGGCGCAGGGAGGCGTCGCCGGAGGCGGAGACGGCGTCGTACTCGCCGGTCTTCATCAGCTTGACCATCTCGTCCGAGCTGGCGGCGACCTTGGAGTGGACCTGGCAGCCGGTCCGCTTCTCGAAGGCGTGGACCCAGTCGGCCTTGGGGTCGTTGGAGCCGTCCTCGACGTAACCGGCCCAGGCGATCAGGTTCACCTGGCCCTCCGGAGCGCCGAGTTTCGTCGGGGCCTTCAGGGCGGGCGGGTTGAGTCCCGTGGCGGACGAGCCGCCGGAGCCGGAGGAGTCGCAGGCGGCGGCGAGCAGCAGCGCGGCGGCCACGGCGGCGGCCCGGGGGATGCGGTTGAGACGCACGGCGTTCTCCAGGGGGAGCGGCGGGCAGAGGTCAGGAAGGAAGGGGGACGGCGTGCCGGCGGTGCCAGGTCAGGCGCACCCGGGTGCCGCGGTAGGCGGCGACGTCCGCGGAGGAGGTCTCGAGGTTCTGCTGGAGCGCGGTGAGCCGGCCGCCGCCGTCGAGATCGACCGTGATGCGGGTGGCGTCGCCGAGATAGACGACGTCGGCGACGGTGCCGGTGGCGACGGCGTGGTCCGGCTCGTCGGCCTCGGCGGACTCCTTCAGCACGCGGATCTTCTCCGGCCGGATGTTGTACGTGCCCGGCGTGCCGGTGATCCGGTGCGCCGCCTCCCCGTCGAGCAGGTTCGAGGTGCCGACGAAGGAGGCCACGAAGGAAGTGGCCGGACGTTCGTAGATCTCGGCGGGGGTGCCGACCTGGGCGATGCGGCCCTGGTCGAACACGGCGATGCGGTCGCTCATGGTCAGGGCCTCCTCCTGGTCGTGGGTGACGAAGACGAAGGTGATGCCGACCTCCCGCTGGATCGCCTTGAGTTCGGTCTGCATCTGCTCGCGCAGCTTCAGGTCCAGGGCGCCCAGAGGTTCGTCCAGGAGCAGCACCCGGGGCCGGCCGACCAGCGCGCGGGCCAGGGCGACGCGCTGGCGCTGGCCGCCGGAGAGCTGGGCCGGGCGCCGCTGGCCGTAGCCCTCCAGGCGAACCTCGGCGAGGGCCTTGCGGGCGCGCACGAGGCGTTCGGCCTTGGGCACCTTGCGGACCTTCAGGCCGTAGGCGACGTTCTGCTCGACCGTCATGTGCGGGAACAGGGCGTAGTCCTGGAACACGGTGTGCACGTCCCGCTCGAACGGGGCGAGGCCGGTGACCTCCTGCCCGGCCAGTTCGATCCGGCCCCGGTCCGGGGTCTCGAACCCGGCGACGAGCCTGAGGACCGTCGTCTTGCCGGACCCGGAGGGGCCGAGCATGGAGAAGAACTCCCCGTCCCGGATCTCCAGGTCGACCCCGGCCACGGCGGTCGTCTCGCCGAACGACTTCCGCAGGTCCTGCAGCCGGATCGCAATTCCCTCCATACGGGAACCTTTCTGGCGCGCTGTACGTTGGCCGATGGAGCGTAAAGATATGAAGTCATAGTTCATCGCTCAAGAGCCCCTTAGGGTAAAGCTTGAGTCAGCGCACAAGGTGGGTGGCCGTGAAGCAGGACGAGATCGAGGGCGCCGCCCGCAAGGCCGTCCTCAGCCCGGTGGACAGCCGGGCCCGGGTCGACGCGGTCGTGCGCCGCATCGGCGACGCCATAGAGCTGGGCCTCTTCGCCGACGGCGAACAACTCCCCGGCGAGGTCGAGCTGGCCGGACAGCTCGGCGTCTCCACCGTCACCCTGCGCGAGGCCCTCATGGCCCTGCGGCAACGGGGGTTGGTCACCACCCGCCGGGGCCGTGGTGGCGGCAGCTTCGTCTCCGTGCCCGAAGTCCCCGCCGAGGACCGGCTGAGGGCACGGCTGCGCGGCTGGAGCACCGAGGAACTGCGCGACCTCGGCGACCACTGGGCCGCGCTCTCCGGTGCCGCCGCCCGCCTCGCCGCCCAGCGCACCGAACCCGACGAGCTGGGCCAACTGCTCCGTACCGCCAAGGAGTTGGCCCAGGCCGAGGACGCGGCGGCGCGCGGCAGGCTGTACGGCCGCTTCCATGTCGAACTCGCGGCCGCCGCCCAGTCCGCCCGGCTCACCCGCGAACAGGTCGCCCTCCAGAGCGAGATCGGCGCCCTGCTCTGCCTCGTCCTCGCCGACGACGCGTTTCGTGAAGAAGTTGCGGACCGCCATCGCGCCGTGATCTCCGCCGTGCAGGATGGGGCCCACGAAACGGCCGGCACGCTGGCCGAGCGGTGCGTCAGGGAGCCTGTGGCGCGGCTCGTCGCCGTACGCCTCGCCCTCTGACCGCGCCGCGTCCGGTTCCGTCCGCTGGAGGACACCATGGGCTGGAGCCCCCCGCTCGCCACCGTGGACACGGACCCGGAGACCTGGGTGGCCACACAGGCCGGCGGCGCGCTGGAGGCCGTCTTCGAGACGGTCACCGCGATCCGCGCCGAGGCGACGGCCCTGCTCCACCGGGTGGCCGCACAGGGCCGCCAGCCGGCCAGCGCGGACCTCGCCGCCCTGCGCCCCGGACTGCACCGGCACCTGACGAGCGAGGACCTGGTCTCCGGCGCCGGTTTCGTCGCGGCCCCCGGCCTGCTCGACGACGTACCCGCCTGGCTGGAGTGGTGGCAGTCGGGCGCCGATGGCGCGATACGGCCGCTGCTGCTCGACCTCGATCCGGCGCGGTCGCCGTACTCCGACTACACCCACTGGGACTGGTTCGCGCTGCCCCGCCACACCGGGCACCGGGCCGTGGCCGGACCGTACGTCGACTATCTCTGCTCCGACGAGTACAGCCTCACCCTGTCCGAACCCGTCCTGTTCCAGGGGCACTTCGCCGGAGTGGCCGCCGCCGACGTGTACCTACGGCACTTCGAGGCCGCCGTCCTGCCACTGCTGCGGCGCCTGCCGCGCCCCGCCCGTCTGGTCAACGCCCGCGGCCGCGTCGCCGCCTCCGCCGACCCCGGCCACCTGGCCGGCTCCCTCACCAGGGGCCCGGACTTCGGCGAACTCCTCACCGCGGGCCGGCCTGCCGCACACGAGGGCATGCGCCTGGTGCCGTGCGGGGGCGTGCCGCTGGTGCTGGTGATGGGCTGAGGAGGTCCCTTCGCTATGCCCCGGGCACCGTCCGCTGGGGCCCGTTCGGCAGTGGCCGTACCGTGAGGGTCTGCTGGGCCCGGCCGACCGGGCCGTGGAGGTCGTGCAGGACCGTGCTGGTGAGGCCCTGGCCGGTGGGGCCGAAGACGACCGTGGTGTCCATGCCGGCCCAGCGGCCCTCCGGCCGGCGGTGGAGGTGGACCGTCAGATCGACGTTGGGGAACATCCACTCGGTCGGCGGGCGGCGTACGGCGATGCCGTTGGCGGTGTCGATGAGGGCGGCGTAGGAAGCGAGCGGGCTGCTCGGCTCGTCGGCGACGAGGTCGAGGTGCGTGGAGATCCAGGCCGTGGTGCGGCCGGGTTGCGGAGGAGTGACCGGCCGGAAGTCGATGGACGCGCAGTGGCCGCCGGGCCAGACGGAGGTCAGCGACTGCGAGGCGATCTCGTCCGGCGGAGTGAGGGGCGCGCCCGCGCCGCCGGCCACCGCGCCGGTGTCGACCTCGGTGAGCAGCCAGGCGCGGGCCCGTACGGCCGTTCGGCCCGCGATGTCCACGACCGCTTCGAGAAGTTCGATGGTGCGGCCGGGCCGGACCGACTCCACGCGGATCTCGCACTCGTCCAGGGCGAGCCGTCCCAGGATGTCGAAGCTGATCCGGGACAGCAGCAGTCCGTCCCGCGGCCGCTCGGCGCGGTATCCGTCGATCGCGTGGACGACGAGTCCGGCGAGCGGGCTGAAGTGCATCTCGTCGGGATCCCAGGCGCCGCTCGCGTGCGCGGTGGGCTTGTAGCGGTGCCGGTCGATGCGTTCGAAGTAGCTGGCGGACAACGGGTGTTTCTCCTCGGCGTGGCCAGGGGCAGGTAGGTGCACCGTACATCCTGCTCGTGGCGGGTTCACGGGCCGGGCTTGATCGTCTCCATGCCTTCGAGAGGCCGGTACGGTCTTCGGGCACTGACCCACGCCGACCCGGGTGCTGCCCTGCGGCGGCACCCGGGTCGGTCGGGACGGCTCAGGCGGCCAGGCGTGCCGCGAGCTGCTTGGCCTTGGTGGCAGCCTGCTCCAGGGCGCGCTCGCGGGAGGCCTCGTACAGCGGGACCAGCTCGGCCATCGCCGGGTTCTGCGGGGCCATGGTCAGCTCCGGGACGATGAAGTCGACGTCCAGGCCGAGGCCGCCGCCGAGGACGGCCCCGAGGTAGTTGCGCACGTACTCGAAGGCCTCGCGCGGGGTGCCCGGCTCGTACGACCCGCCCCGGCTGGCGACGACGGTCACCGGGGTGCCCCCGGCGGACTTGGTCTCGCCCGAGGTGCGGCCCATGAGGATCACGCTGTCCAGCCAGGTCTTGAGGGTCGAGGGGATCGAGTAGTTGTACATGGGGGCGCCGATCAGCACCGCGTCCGCCTGCTCCAGCTCCTCGATCAGCCGGACGCGCTCGGCGAAGGCCTCGGCCTGCTCGGGCGTGTGCGTCGCCGGGTCGACGAAGCCGGCGATGTGCGCGGCGGCGGTGATGTGCGGGACGGGCTGTGCGTTCAGGTCGCGGTAGACGACCGTGCCGTCCGGGTGCTGCTCCTCCCAGTGCGCGCGGAAGGCGGCCGTCACGGCCCGCGAGGCCGAGGCCTCGGCCGGGAACACGGACGAGTCGATGTGCAGCAAGGTGGCCATGGGGACTCCGTAAGGCGGAAAGGGGCAGCCCGACGCCGCAGCAGCGCGGGCTGAAGTTTCGTACTTAACTATGGATAGCATAGGGGCTTACTTTTTTTCACCCCCCTACGTCGGGGTAGTACCCTGATCACATGGCGGTGGACCGGAATCACGACAGTGAGACGTGCAAGCGGGTGGACGACGGCATCACCCGTGTCTTCCAGTTGCTGGGCAAGCGCTGGAGCGGACCGATCGTGGCCGTCCTGGTGGCACAGCCCGCGCACTTCGCCGACCTGCGCCGGGCCGTGCCCGGCATCAGCGAACGCATGCTGTCCGACCGGCTCGCCGAACTCGGCGCGGCCGGTCTCGTCGTGCGCGAGGTCGACGAGGGCCCGCCGCTGCGCGTGTCCTACCGGCTGACCGAGGCCGGGGCCGCCCTGGAGCCCGCGCTCCGGGAGCTGGCGGAGTGGGCGAAGGTCCATCTCCCGGACGCGCCGGAGTGTCCCGGGGCGGAGCGGGAGCGAGCGGTCGGGACATCGGCGTAGCGACCGGCCGGAGAGGGGACGTACATGACGCTGACGCTTGAAGAGCGGCTCGCCATCGGCGAGTTGATCGCGCTGCACGGTCACTTCGTGGACGACGGTGAACTCGACCGTATGGACGAGCTGTTCACCCCGGACGTCGTCTACGACCTGACCGACTTCGGCCAGGACCCGCTCGTGGGGCTCACCGCCTTCCGGGAAGCGTCGCTGGCACTCGGGGACGGCAATCCCGTCGCCCATCACGTCACCAACGTCGTCGTGCACGAGACGGCGGACGGCCAGGTGCGCGCCCGTTCCAAGGGGCTGGGGATCAGGGCGGACGGCACCTGCGGCTCCGTCACCTACGACGACACCCTCGTCCGCACCCCCGACGGCTGGCGGATCAGCCACCGGACGCTGACCGCGCGACGCGTCCCCCTGAACGGCGTGCACCGCCCCGAGTGAGACGGGTGCGGGGCCTGTCACTGTGCCGACGCACCGGGACCCCGGATGGTGCGGGAGGGGACGGAACGGGGACGGTGGTGTCCTGCACGCCGGACGCGACCGGTACCGGTCGCTGGTCCACCGGGACCGAGATGCCGAGCCAGGAACTCGACGACAGGGTCGAGGAGTTCACCGTCGCCCGTGATCTCAGGGACTCGCCGGGAACGCGCCGCACACCGCCGAACAGGCGGAACTCGACCGGGCGTCGAACACCGTGCTCACCCCGGGGCGGACCGAGCGGCTCAAGGGCTCGTCATCGCCCTGCGTGTCAACGGCGGCGGATCCGACAGCCTCGACATCCGCATCGCCCAGCGGCTGACCGACACGCCGTACGTCGCCTACGCCGACCCCACCCGGCACACCCGCCCCGAGCCCGTGCCCGTCGTCCCCGCCGACGCGCCCCGCTACAGCGGCCCGGTCGCCGTCCTCACCGGCGGCTCCGGCGTCAGCGCGGGCCTGCCGAACGAGGAGTTCGCGAAGCACCGCGACTGGGCCTTCGACACGGCGGTCAACCTGCTCGGCGGCCACGACTGAAGGGGATCAGTCCACCGGCCAGGTGTGCGCCGGGGCGTTGAGATGCATGTAGTCGATGTACAGCTGGGTCATCCGGCGCAGCGCCTCATGGCGGCCGGTGCGCGTGGTGGCTTCGAGATGGTGGAACACCTCCTTCTGCCACACCGCGCCGTTGCGTGCCGTCACACAGCGCTGCTCGATGATGCCGAGCAGCGGCTCGCGCCACGCCTCGTCCATGCCGGAGAGCGAGAGGCCCCGGTGGGCGAGCGGCAGCAGCCGCCGCAACACCAGTTCCGGCACCGGGACTTCGCCCATGCCGGGCCAGTACAGCAGGGCCTCGATGCCGTGCCGGGCGGCGGTGTGCAGATTGTCCTCGGCCGCCGCGAACGACATCCGCGACCACACCGGCCGGTCCTCCTCGACCAGGGCCCGGGTGAGGCCGTAGTAGAAGGCGCCGTTGGCGAGCGTGTCGGCGACGGTCGGGCCGGCGGGCAGCACCCGGTTCTCCACGCGGATGTGCGGCACGTCGTGCGAGACGGCGTAGACGGGACGGTTCCAGCGGTAGATCGTGCCGTTGTGCAGGGTGAGTTCGCCGAGGTCGGGGATGTCACCGCGGTCCAGGGTGTCGGTCGGGTCCTGGTCGTCGCACAGCGGGAGGAGGGCCGGGAAGTAGCGCAGGTTCTCCTCGAACAGGTCGAAGACGCTGTTGATCCACCGCTCCCCGAACCACACCCGGGGCCGTACGCCCTGCACCTTGATCTCCTCCGGGCGGGTGTCGGTGGCCTGCTCGAACAGCGGGATGCGGGTCTCGTGCCACAGCTCCTTGCCGAACAGGAACGGTGAGTTCGCCGCCAGCCCGACCTGGACCCCGGCGATCGCCTGCGCCGCGTTCCAGTAGGGGGCGAACTCCTCCGGGGAGACCTGGAGATGGAACTGGGTGCTGGTGCACGCGGCCTCCGGGGTGATCGTGTCCGCGTACGTCCGCAGGCGGTCGACGCCGTCCACCTCGATACGCAGGTCCTCGCCGCGGGCCGCGAAGATCTGGTCGTTGAGCAGCCGGTAGCGGGGGTTCTCCGACAGGGACTCCTCGCCGATGTCCTTCTGCCGCAGCGTGGGCAGGATCCCGATCATGATCAGCCGGGCGCCGACGGACCGGGCCCGCTCGTCGGCGTGGTTCAGCGCGGCCCGGATCTCGCCCTCCCACGCGTCGGGACCGCCCGCCGTCAGCCGCCGGGGCGGGACGTTGATCTCCAGGTTGAACCGGCCCAGTTCGGTGGACCAGGCGGGGTCGGAGATGGCCTCCAGCACGTCGCTGTTGCGCATCGCGGGCTCGGCCTTGTCTCCGACGAGGTTCAGCTCTATCTCCAGGCCGACCTGGGGCCGCTCTGACTCGAACCGTTCCTCGCGCAGCATCTGCGCCAGCGCGTCGAGGCACGCGTGCATCTTGATCCGGTACCGGCGGCGGTCCTCGCGGGTGAAGACGAGCGCCGGGACATCGCGCCCCATCGGCCCTCCAGGAGTCCCCTCGTCGGACACCTCTCCACCCAGCGTCGCACCATCAGGGGAGGGCCACCAAGCGAGCGAAGCCCGCCGGTGCCGGCGGGCGTGCACAGTGTGTGATCGAGTCGGACGCGGTCGGTGAGTGGGGGAGTTGCCGTCGAAGGACGAGCCGCTGCGGTGTGGTTCCACCGGTGCCGGACCGTGATGGCGTCCCGGCTGCCGCCGGCGAACCACGGCTGACGCTCCCGGGCACGGGTGACGGGGAGCGTGGCCGGCGGCCTGGACGCCGGGATTCACGGCCGTGCGGCAGCACACGCACCCGTGCCTGCGCGGGCTCAGGCGGTCTTGCGGGCGACTGCGCCGTAGAAGCCGATCTCCTCGGAGCCGTCCGGCGGGGTGGTGTCCGGGCGCCAGAACGGGACCTGGGTCAGGCCGGGTTCGACCAGGTCGAACCCGGCGAAGAACCGTTCGACCCCGTCGCGGGAGCGCAGGTTCATGGTGGCGGTCGCGCTGTTGTACACGGCCTCGGCCTCGCTGCGGTCGTCGGCGAAGTCGCCCGTCGCGTGCGAGAGCACCAGGAAGCTGCCCGCCGGGAGCGCGTCGCGCAGGGTGGCCACGATCCGCTCGGGCTCGTCCGCGTCCCGGATGAAGTGGAGGATGGCGACGAGGAACAGGGCCACCGGCCGGCCGAAGTCGATGACCTTGCGGACCTCGGGATGATCCACGATGGACTGCGGATCGCGCAGGTCGGCGAGGACGATGCTGGTCGTGCCCGACCGGCTGAGCAGCGCGTCGCCGTGCGCCTTCACGATCGGATCGTTGTCGACGTAGGCGACGCGCACGTCCGGAGCCAGCTTCTGGGCGATCTCGTGCACGTTCGGCGAGGTGGGCAGCCCGGTGCCGATGTCGAGGATCTGGCGGACACCGCTGTCGATGACGTAGCGGACCGCACGCTGGAGAAAGGCGCGGTTGGCCCGTACGGAGATCCACACCTCGGGCGCGAGGGCGGCGAGTTGTTCGCCCGCCTGGCGGTCCACCTCGTAGTTGTCCTTGCCGCCCAGGAGGTAGTCGTAGATCCGCGCGGGATGGGGCTTGCTGGTGTCGATGTGCACGGCCCGGCCGCCGTCCTGAGTCACGCTGTGCTCCTCTCCATGACCGTCACGGCCTCGGTTCCGTCAACGGTTGGCCAAAGCTTGCCACATCAACTTCCGTGCCGGTGACCACAGTTCCCTTGCCCGGAACGCCGCCCACATCTGGCTGCGCGGCAAGGCGGCGGAGTCCGATGGGGCGGGGAACTACCCGAGCGCATGGATTCACCGCTCCCCGCCCCCCGGTGGGTCGGCCCGCCTTGTCACGGACACGGAGGGACGACTCGGAGACCGGCCGGACGAAGCATCGACTCACCGATCTTGTTCAGACCTTCCGCCGCCGGCCGCGCCGAGGCGAGCGGAGGCGGGCCGGCCGGGTGACGTGACCTGAGACCTCCGCTTGAACTTGGAAACCGATCGGTTTACCGTGAAGGAAACCGATCGGTTCCCCTCTGGAGATGAACATGACTGCGATCAAGGACTCCGTCGCCCTGGTCACCGGCGGCAGCCGCGGCCTGGGCAGGGCGCTGGTGGAGGAGCTGTACGCGCGCGGCGCGGCGAAGGTGTACGCCACGGCCCGCGACCCGCGTACCGTGACGCACCCGGACGCCGTGCCGCTCGCCCTGGAGGTCACCGACCCGGCATCCGTCGCGGCCGCGGCCGCGCAGGCGCAGGACGTCACCCTCCTGATCAACAACGCCGGTGTCTCGCTCGGCGCGCAATCCTTCCTCGATGCCGACATCGACGTCGTACGGCGGGAGTTCGAGGCCAACTTCTACGGCCCGCTGCAGGTCACCCGGGCCTTCGTGCCGGTGATCGAGCGCAACGGCGGCGGCCACCTCCTCAACGTCCACTCCGTGCTCTCCTGGCTCGGGGTGGCAGGCTCCTACAGTGCCACCAAGGCCGCGCTGTGGTCCCAGACCAACTCCCTGCGCCTGGAGCTGCGTTCACGCGGCATCGGGGTGACCGGACTGCACGTCGCCTACATCGACACCGACATGACCGCGGCCGTCGACGCCCCCAAGTCCACCCCGCAGGCCGTCGCCGCCCTCGCCCTCGACGGCGTCGAGTCCGGCGCGTACGAGGTGCTCGCTGACGACGTCACCCGGAACGTGAAGGCGGGGCTCTCCGGAGACCTGGCCGCGCTGTATCCGCAGCTGGCCGAGTAGCGAGCCGAGTAGCGAGCCGCGCGGCCGGTGCCGGTGCCCGCGCGGTACGCCGCCGCTCAGGACGCAGAGCACCTCCTCGGCGGCCGGGTGCGGCCGTCCGGACCGGGCTCTCCGACGAAGAGGCTGTCCATGTCCACCGGACCGTCTGGTACTGCACCGTCGGCGAGGTCGTCGTCCGCACCACGGCCGCACGGCGGCTGGGCGGCCGACGCCACGCCGATGCACCGCGACACCGTCTTCGACGCCCTCGACCCGCGGCAGTCGTCCGGCCTCGCCGCCCTGGCCGATCGGCCGACCCTCGCCGCGCAGGACACCTGCCGGCAGGGGCTGTGGGTGCTTGTCTCCGGGCTGCTCGCGGGAAACCGCTGATCCCGTCGCCGTACGCGCCCCGATACGATCATGATCGTGCTCACGGAGCAGGCCCGCCCCGTCCTCGGACACGCGCCCCGGCGCGCCGGCGGGACCACACCGACGAGGGGAAGCGAACCATGGAGTACGTCAAGCTCGGCACGAGCGGCCTGGAGGTCTCGCGTCTGGCGCTGGGCTGTATGAGCTACGGCGCCCCCGACCGGGGTCCGCACCCGTGGACCCTGCCCGAGGATGCGGCTCGCCCGCTCATCCGCCAGGCGCTGGACGCGGGGGTCACCTTCTTCGACACCGCCAACAGCTACTCCGCCGGCACCAGCGAGGAGATCGTCGGCAAGGCGCTCGGGGAGATGATCCGGCGCGAGGACGTCGTGATCGCCACCAAGGTGTTCTTCGCCGTGGCGGACGGCGCGGCGCGCAGCGAGCGCCCCAACCGGTCGGGGCTGTCCCGCAAGGCGATCATGACCGAGATCGACCACAGCCTGCGCCGCCTCGGCACCGACTACGTCGACCTCTACCAGATCCACCGCTTCGACCCCCACACCCCGGTCGAGGAGACGATGGAGGCGCTGCACGACGTCGTCAGGGCGGGCAAGGCCCGCTACATCGGGGCGAGTTCGATGTACACGTGGCAGTTCGCCAAGCTGCAGCACACCGCCGAGCTGGCGGGCTGGACGACGTTCGTCAGCATGCAGAACCACTACAACCTGCTCTACCGCGAGGAGGAGCGGGAGATGCTGCCGCTCTGCGCCGACCAGGGCGTCGGCGTGATCCCGTGGAGCCCGCTCGCCCGCGGCCGGCTCACCCGCGACTGGGACGAGAGCAGCGCGCGCGGCGAGACGGACGCCTACGGCCGCACCCTCTACCAGCCGGACGACAAGCGCATCGTCGACGCCGTCGCGGCGATCGCCGAGCGCCGCGGTGTCCCACGGGCCCAGGTGGCCCTGGCCTGGGTCGCCTCCCGCCCCGGTGTCACCGCCCCCATCGTCGGCGCCACCAAGCCGCACCACCTCCAGGACGCGCTCGCCGCGCTCGACCTCCGGCTCACCGACGAAGAGGTCCGAGAGCTGGAACAGCCGTACACACCCCGCGGCGTCAGCGGCCACTGAGTAATCCGGCCGCCCTGGCCGCCCTCGCACCGACGCCCGTCCGCCCGGTACCTGGACAGACGGGCGTCGTTGTTTTTAGACTACCTGTATAGGATTGGAAAAATAGTCCAAGTTCAGATGGGGAGCTGGTGAGCGAGGTGGAGACAGGCTCGGACGAGCATCTCATCCGGGAAGCCGAGAAGATCGCCCTCGCCCTGGGCCGGATGTTCCCGGGGCTGTGCGAGGTGGTGCTGCACGATCTGCGCGACCCCCGGCATGCGATCCGGGTGATCGAGAACAATCTGTCAGGACGTCAGATAGGCGACTCCACCACGGAGTTGGGGCTGGCCCGGATCGCCGACCCGGAGTACCCCGGCGTCATCCAGAACTACCCCAACCGCTTCCCGGACGGCCGCCCCGCGAAGAGCACCTCCATCGGTATCAAGAACGCCGCGGGGGAGTACGTCGCGGCCCTGTGTCTGAACCTCGACATCTCCGTCCTGTCACCCGTGACACTCGCCCTGTCCAACCTCGTCGCCACCGACACCACGCACGGCGACCGCCCGCTGGAGACCCTGCGCGACCGCACCGCCCGCGAACTCCGCGAGGCGGTGGAGACACTGTCCGCCCAGCGCGGCGCCACTCCGCGCTCCCTGAGCCGGGAGGACAAGAAGGCGCTCGTACGCCAGCTGTACCAGGACGGCTACTTCGACTCGCGCGATGCCGCGCAGACCATCGCGGATCTGCTCGGCGTCTCCCGGGCCACTGTCTACAACTACGCGAAATGAAGCACCGACCACGCGCGATGACACACCAGGAGAGGATCACTCCATGGCTGCCGTTCCGCCCGTCACCTTCGACGACGTCCGTGCCGCCGCCGCACGCCTCGAAGGCGTCGCCCGCCGCACCCCCGTCCTCACCTCGCGCACACTGAACTCCCTCGTCGGCGCCGAGCTGTTCATCAAGTGCGAGAACTTCCAGCGGGTCGGCGCCTTCAAGTTCCGCGGCGCCTACAACGCGGCCGCCCAGCTCTCCCCGGAGCAACTGGCCAAGGGC
Source organism: Streptomyces sp. NPDC020192 (assembly GCF_044388685.1). Classification (NCBI taxonomy): domain Bacteria; kingdom Bacillati; phylum Actinomycetota; class Actinomycetes; order Kitasatosporales; family Streptomycetaceae; genus Streptomyces; species Streptomyces sp. NPDC020192. Next base: position 24,262 of record NZ_JBIRXG010000020.1, read on the forward strand.
ATCGCCGCCTACTCCTCCGGCAACCACGCCCAGGCCACCGCCCTCGCCGCCCGCGAACTCGGCACCAGCGCCGTGATCCTGATGCCCGAGGACGCCCCGCGCTCCAAGCGCGCGGCGACCGAAGGGTACGGCGCCGAGATCGTCACCTACGACCGCTACACCCAGGACCGCACCGCGCTCGGCGAGGCCCTGGCCGAGGACCGCGGGCTGGCCCTCATCCCGCCCTACGACCACCCCCACGTCATCGCCGGCCAGGGCACCGCGGCCCTCGAACTCCTGCAGGAGACCGGCCCGTTGGACGCCCTCGTCGTGCCCGTCGGGGGCGGCGGGCTCATCGCCGGCTGCGCCACCGCCGCCAAGGCGCTGTACCCCGGCATCCGGATCGTCGGTGTGGAGCCCGAGGCGGGGGACGACACCAAGCGTTCGCTGGAGAGCGGCACCCGCGTCACCCAACCCGTGCCCCTGACGATCGCCGACGGACAGGCTCTGCCCACACCCGGCGAGATCACGTTCGCCCTCAACCAGCGCCTGGTGGACGGCATTTCGCTGGTCAGCGACGCGGAGATCATCACCGCCATGCGGTTCGCCTTCGAACGCCTGAAGATCGTCCTCGAGCCCAGCGGCGCCTCCGGCCTGGCCGCACTCCTGGCGGGCCGTGTCGGGAAGCTCCCGCCCCGCATCGGCGTCATCGCCTCCGGCGGCAACATCGACACCGAGCGGTTCACCGAACTGCTCAGTGGTGCCTGACGGCTGCGGCGGACCTCACCGTAGCGTCGTCGCGGCCGTCTCCTAGGGTCGGGGCATGACGAGTGAGTTCAGTGACGCGTTCCTGCTGGAGGCCGAACGGCATGCGGCCTGGGGCGCGGCCCAGCTGGAGGCCCTGACCGCGTTCCTGCCCGAGGGGCCGTGGAGCGCCGATCTGCCGTCCTGCCGCTACCAGCAGGGGGAGTCGACCCTGCGGGTGGCGGTGCTGGGTACGTACGACATGGCCGAGCGGTCCTGGATGTGGGGCTGGGCGAACCCGGGGCTGCGGGGCACCGAGGTGGTGGCGGCGACCGGCGCGATCGAGGCGTACGGACGGGCGCACGGCATCCCCGAACTGACCGCGGAGGTTCTGGACCTGTCCGGTTTCGCCGACCCGCGGCGCGCGGCGGAGACGGTTGCCTTCACCGGCATGGGAGTGGCCGGCGCACCCGGCTACATCGGCGTTCCCGCGGGCGGCGACACCCAGGTCTACTTCCTCCCCGACGACCCGCGCGTCCCGCGCCCGGGAGTCGACCCGGTCACCCTGCCCCGGACCCTCCTCACCGGCGCCGGACTGATCGGCCGCTCCGCGAGGCATGTCGTTGCCGGGTACTTCGACCACCACGGCCTGCCCCGGCGCACCGAGACCGACCGGATCATCGCCACCCTGCCCGGCGGCAGCGAGGCCGAGATCGACTTCGACACGGCCGGCCGGATCGCGGGGGTCGCGGTCAAGGTGCGGCCCTGACAGCAGGTCCTCAAGCTGCTCGCCGCTGGTGCGATCACGCAGGCCCTGCCGGTCGGCTGTCTCGCCCGGGACTTCCGTGCCGCCGCCCCCGCCGACGCCCGGCTTCTGCGGCGTGTCCGGCCCGGATGGCGGCCGGGCCCGGGCTGCCCGAACGGGCGTCGGGCGAGCCGGCCTGCGCCGACGGCGCACTGCTGCTGCACGAGCCGACCAGCCATCTCGACCCGGCCTCCACGGCGAGGGCGCCCTCGCCTGACGCGTTGCCGGCCGCTGCTCAGAAGTGAGTGCCGCCGTCGATGCGGACCTCGGTGCCGGTGATGAACCTGCCGTCCTCCGAGGCGAGCATGGCGACGACGGAGGCCACCGTCTCCGGGCCGGCGAAGCCCTGGCCGAGCGCCGGGGAGAGCTTGGCGAACAGCATCAGGTCGGCGTCCGAGGGCAGCCCCGGCCCGGCGCTCTGCCCGCTGGCGCCGCTGCCGTCGGTCATGCCGGAGGAGATGGAGCCGGGCTGGACGGCGGTGAAGCGGATGCCCCGCTGCGCGTACTCGGCGGCGAGGGCGTGGGTCATGGCCTGGATCCCGCCCTTGCTCGCCGCGTACGCCGCCATGTAGGGGTGCGCGAACACGGCCGAGGTGGAGCTGAAGTTGACGACCGCCGCGTCCCGGCCCTCCAGCAGCGCCGGTATGGCCTCACGGATGACCAGAAAGGTGCCGACGAGGTTCACCTGCAGGATGCGGGTGAAGTCCGCAAGGCTCGTCTCGTGGGTGTGCGAGGAGCGCAGGATCCCGGCCGCGTTGACCAGCACGTCGAGGCCGCCGAGCGCCGAGACCGCGGCGGCGACGCCCTCGCGCACGGAGGTCTCGTCGGCGATGTCCACGACGAGCGTGGTCAGACGGTCCGCGTTCGCCCCCGCCTTCTCCACCGTGTCCTTCAGACCCCGCTCGCTCACGTCGGCGGCCACGACGGTGCCGCCCTCGGCGAGGAGGCGCAGCACGGTGGCCTGGCCGATGCCCGAGCCGCCCCCGGTGATCAGTGCGCGGCGGCCTTCGTAGCGGTTCATGTCTTCTCCTGCCCGTCCCGTCGGGGTACGGCGGGGCCTACGCGACGCCGGATCTCCTGCCCGCCGACGTCCCCATGCATTCACGTTACGCCTTCATGGCATGTTTTGCCATTACGTCACCGTGTGCCATCCAAGGGTGCCGAGCCGTACCCTTCTGGGGTGAGCACCAAGCCGTCCGGGGCGAGCAGCGCGCCGCCCACCTCCCTGACCGAGCGCCGCAAGGCGGCCACCCAGCTCGAGATCGCGCACGCGGCCGCCGAGCTCTTCGCCGTACAGGGCCCGCACGCGACGACGGCCGAGGAGATCGCCCGGCATGCGGGGGTCGCGCTGCGGACCTTCTACCGGTACTTCCGCTCCAAGCAGGACGCGGTGAGCCCGCTGCTCGCCGCCGGAGCCGACCGCTGGCGGGCCCTGCTGGAGGCGGCCGAGCCGGGCAGTGGGCTGTCCCGGGCCCTGGAGACGGCGGTGGAACAGTCGCTCGCGGCGCCGGACGAGAACGCCGCACAGGCGCTGCTGCGGACCCGGGGTCTGCTGCGGGCGGCCGCCGGCGATCCCGCGCTGCGCGCGGTGTGGTACCGCGTCAACCAGGAGTCCGAGGAACGCCTCGTACCGGTCGTCGCCCGCCTCGCCGACGGACGACTCGAAGCGGTGCGGGTACGCCTGATCGCGGCCGCCGCCACCGACGCCATCCGTATCGCCCTGGAGACCTGGGCCGAGACGGAGGCCGGCGTCACGGGCGAGGGTTCCCCGGCCGCCCTCGCGCTCGACTGTCTGCGCCAACTGCTCGGCGGAATGGGCGCGTTGGCCGGGGAGTAGGACCGGCTCCGTCAGCCGCAGCCGTCGGGTCCGGACCGTTGTCAGTGGTCGGCCTTACGGTGTGATCAGTGAGAGGACCTGCCGGAACGGCCGCGGGTCCGCCCTGGGGAGGGGTCTGCCATGTCCACGGCGTCCGCGGTGTCGACGACGTATCTGGAGCTGTCTCAGGAGGGCGGCGGCGCCCACAAGTTCTACGAGGTGACCGTCGACGCCCTGGTGGTGACGGTGCGGTACGGCAGGATCGGCGCGGCCGGGCAGATCCAGACGACGACGTTCCCGACCGCCGAGAAGGCGAAGGCGGCCGCCGCGAAGAAGGTGGGCGAGAAGGTCCGCAAGGGATACGCCCCGGCTGTCCAGGGACAGCGTGCCCCGCGCGCGGTGACCCGGCGTCAGGTCACCTCGGCCCCGTCGACCGCGCGGGCGGTGGCGCCCGTGCTGTGGCGCTTCCGCACCGGCTCCGCCGCCTTCGGCATCCACGTCGACGACGACCGCTGCTGGGTGGGCAACCAGGCCGGTGACGTCTACACCCTGGACCACGAGGGCGCCCTGCTGGCCCGGTGCAGCCTGCCGGACGGCGTGAAGTGCCTGGTCGCCGACGACTTCTGGATCTACGCCGGCTGCGACGACGGCAAGGTCTACGACCTGTCCTCCAAGCTCCCGTTCGCCGCGTACGACATCGCCGCCGACGTCGACATCTTCTGGCTGGACATCCACGAGGGCATCCTCAACGTGTCGGACCGCGCCGGCCGGCTCACCGTCATCGACCACGAGGACGAACACCAGTGGGCCCGCCGCAGCCGGGGCGAGCACGCCTGGATGGTCCGCGCCGACGACCGGGCCGTCTACCACGGCCACCACCGGGGCGTCACCGCCTACGCGCCCGACGGCGGCGGCGAGTTGTGGCACACGGACACCCGCGGCAGTGTGCTGTTCGGCTGGCAGGAGGACGACGCCGTCTACGCGGGCACCGGACACCGGGTGGTCCAGCGGCTGTCGAAGGCCACGGGCGCGATCGAGGCGACGTACGCCTGCGACAGCGCGGTGTACTCGTGCGCCACGTCCCCGGGCGGCCGGTTCGTCTTCGCCGGGGACTCCGCCTCGTCCGTGTACTGCTTCGACCAGGACGGCACGCGCCTGTGGAAGCTCGGCACGGGCGGCGGCTCGGCGCTGTCGATGCAGTACCGCGACGAGCGGCTGTACCTGGTGACGACCGACGGTTCGCTGGTCTGCGTCGACGCGAGCGAGGCGGCCATCTCCGCGGCCCAGCAGGGCACGGTGCCGGTGGCGCGGGACATCAAACTCGCCGCCGCCCTGCCGACGTACGCCCCCGCCACCGCCATGGCCGAGGTGACCACCGTGGCCCAGGCTCCCGCCGGAGCGATCGTGGTCGAGTGCGTCCAGCAGGGCGGCCGGATGCGGGTGCACGTGGTGTCCGCGGGCTACGACACCTCCTGGAACGTCCAGTTCCCGCGCGCGATACGCGAGCCGGGCGCCCGCTACGTCGTGGACGCCCTGCACCCGGCGGCCGGCGGCTTCTACCGCGTCCGCGGCGACATCCGCCGCCTGCTGTGACCCACCCCTGAACGGCCCGTTCACTGCCGTACAACTGTCTCCGGTGCCCACGGTGGGCACTTCGGGGCGGTCGTCCGTGACGTGAACCCCTGGCCCGCCCCGTACCGGCCGGCGGCTCAGGGTCGTACGGCCGCCTCCTGCGCCAGCACCTCCCGGGCCGCGGCGAGTGCCTCGGTGCGGTCCTCGGGAACCAGGCCGATGCGGGTGCGGCGGTCCAGGAGGTCGGACGCGTCCAGGGCGCCCTCGTGCCGGACCGCCCACAGCAGTTCGGCACGGGTGACCGGGTGGCCCGGGAGCACCGGTTCGGCCAGGGCGGGGTGCCCGGCCGCGAGGGCGTGGACGGCCTCGGCCTCGGTGCCGTAGCGGCGGACCAGCCGGGGCGGTGCGGAAAGGGCGCGCAGCCGGGCGGGGGCGGCGGCGCCGACCAGCGGCAGCGCGGCGGTGGGGGAGGGAGCGGCGGGCAGGCCCCGGGCTGCGGTCGCGGCGTCCACGGCGTCCTGCGCCATCCGCCGGTAGGTGGTGAGCTTGCCGCCGACGATCGTCGTGACACCGTCGGGGGACGTCAGCACCGCGTGCCGGCGGGAGATGTCGGAGGTGCGGGCCGGAGCGCCGTCGCGGCCGTCGTGCGCGGACGCGTCCAGCAGGGGGCGCAGGCCCGCGAAGGCGCCGACGACCTCGTCCCGGGTCACCGGGGTGTCCAGGACCGAGCCGAGGACGTCCAGCAGGAAGCCGATGTCGGTCTCGGGCACCTCGGGGACGTCGGGGATGCCGTCCTCGACCGGCTCGTCGGTGAGGCCGACGTACACCCGGCCGTCGCCCTGGGGCAGGACCAGCACGAAGCGGTTGGTCTCGCCGGGGATCGGGATGTGCAGGCCGGCCGGCAGGGCGCCGAGCCGCTCCGAGCGCAGGACCAGATGGGTGCCGCGGGAGGGCCGGATCCGGATGCCCTCGACGAGGTCGCCCGCCCACACCCCGCTCGCGTTGATGACGGCGCGGGCCCTGATCTCGCCTTCCTCGCCGGTGAGTTCGTCGCGGATCCGGGCGCCCGTTCCGGTCAGCTCCAGTGCCCGGACCCGGGTCAGCACCCGTGCGCCGTGCGCGGCGGCCGTCCGGGCCAGGGCGGTGACCAGCCGGGCGTCGTCGGTCACCTTGCCGTCCCAGGACAGCAGTCCGCCGCGCAGCCCGGCCGGGCGCACCGAGGGCGCCAGATGCCGGGCCTCCGTCGCCGTGAGCCGGTGCGGGGCGGGCAGGATCCGCCGCGGGGTCCGGGCGGCCAGCCGCAGCATGTCCCCGGCGCGGAACCCCGCCCACGCCAGCGAGGCCTGGGCCCGGGACACCAGCGGGGTCAGCGGCAGGACGAACGGCTGGGCGGCCACCAGGTGCGGGGCCGTACGGGTCATCAGCACCCCGCGCTCGACCGCGCTCTCGTGCGCGACGTCGAACTGCGCGGAGGCCAGATAACGCAGCCCGCCGTGGATGAGCTTCGAGCTCCAGCGCGAGGTGCCGAAGGCCAGGTCATGGGCGTCCACCGCGACCACGTCCAGCCCGCGGGCCGCCGCGTCCAGCGCGACTCCCGCACCCGTGGCGCCGAGCCCGACGACCAGGACGTCCACCACCCTGCCGTCCGTGGCCTCGGTCAGTTCCCGGGCCCGTCGTCCTGCGCTGAGCGACGAGCCGGTGTCGGTCCTGGTGCGGCTCATGGCGTGAGGATCCTCTCCAGGAGGGTGCGCAACTCGCCGAGGAAGGCGGCGGAGTCCAGCTCCGGATCGTCCTCGTCGGTCATCGTGCGCAGGGACAGGGTGAAGGACTGCACGGTCAACAGCACCGCGCGGGCCTGCCGTTCGACATGGCCGACACGCACGGAGCCGTCCGCGTGGCCCTCGCGCAGCGCGTCGGCCAGCAGCGCCAGCAGCGCCTCCTGGCTCGCTCCGCGCCGGTCGAGCACATACGGCAGCAGCAGCTCCGGATCGACATCGATGATCTTGCGGAAGAGGGGATGCGCCCGGAACGCCTCGACCCCCGCCACCAGTCCGTCCACGATCCGGGTGCGCGCGCCGGTGCCGTCGGCCGCCTCGGGGATCGCCCGGGTGGCCACGTCGATCCACTCGCGGGTCATCAGGTCGCCCACCAGGGTCCGCAGGTCGGGCCAGCGCCGGTACAGCGTCATCCGGGAGACCCCGGCGCGGCGGGCCACGTCGGCGAGGGTGGTGCGGCGGACTCCGACGGCCAGCACACAGTCGCGCACCGCGTCGAGCACGTGATCGTTGTCCGAACCGTTGTGACGAATAGGCGTCATGTGTCACAGTGTAACGCCCCGGGGGCCGGGCAGGAGAAGACCTCCCGGGCAACGGCCGCCGGGCCGTCGCGCGAACCGAGCACATCGAATACACCGAGCACCGAACCGAGCACACCGACCTGTGAGGACGACCGTTCAATGGACATGCTGTGGAACGGCTGGGGCGACCCGGCCAAGGCGGCACCCCTGCCCGACTCGGTGACCGGGCTGCTGCGCGACCTGCTCGGCGTCAAGCCCCGCAGCACCCCCGCCCTCTCCCTCGAGGACATCCGCCTGCCCGCCACCACGGCCTCCCCGGGCGCGCTCAAGGCGCTCGCCGAAGCGGTCGGCGGCGAGGAGCACGTCCGCACCGACGGCGAGAGCCGCATCCGGCACACCCGCGGCAAGTCCACCCCCGACCTGCTGCGCATCCGCGCCGGAGACGTCACCGACGTCCCGCAGGCCGTCGTACTGCCCGGCTCCCACGACGAGGTCCTCACCGTCCTGCGCGCCTGTGCCCAACACGGCCTCGCCGTCGTCCCCTTCGGCGGCGGCACGTCGGTCGTCGGCGGACTCGCCCCGCAGCGCACCGCGTTCATCGCCCTGGACCTGCGCCGTATGAACGGCCTGCTCGACCTGGACCCCGTCTCGCGCACCGCCGTCCTCCAGCCCGGCCTGCGCGCCCCCGAGGCCGAGGCCCTGCTCGCCGAACACGGCTTCACCCTCGGCCACTTCCCGCAGTCCTTCGAGTGGGCCACCATCGGCGGCTTCGCCGCGGCCCGCTCCAGCGGCCAGGCGTCCGCCGGGTACGGCCGCTTCGACGAGATGGTCCTCGGCCTGACCCTCGCCACGCCCGAGGGCACGATCGAGACCGGCCGCGCCCCGCGCTCCGCCGCCGGACCCGACCTGCGCCAGCTGATCCTCGGCTCCGAGGGCGCCTTCGGCGTCATCACCTCCGTCACCGTACGGATCCGCCCGCTGCCCCAGGTACGCGTCTACGAGGGCTGGCGGTTCGCCTCGTTCGAGGAGGGCGCCACCGCCCTGCGCCGACTCGCCCAGGACGGACCCCGGCCGACCGTGCTGCGCCTGTCCGACGAGACCGAGACCCTCATCGGCCTCGCCCAACCCGACGCCATCGGCGGCGACCTGAGCCAGAGCCAGGCCGGCTGCCTGGCCATCACCGGGTACGAGGGCACGGCCGAGGACACCGAGCGGCGCCGGCAGCAGGCCGCCGCCGTCCTCACCGCCTGCGGCGGCACCCTCGTCGGCGTCGAACCGGGCGAGCGCTGGGCCCACGGCCGCTTCTCGGCGCCTTACCTGCGCGACGCACTGCTCGACGTCGGTGCCTTCGCGGAGACCCTGGAGACCGCGGCCTTCTGGTCCCGCATCCCCGGCCTCCACAGCGCCGTGCGCGGCGCGCTGACCGACACCCTCACCGAGGCCGGCACCCCGCCGCTGGTGATGTGCCACATCTCCCATGTGTACGAGAACGGCGCCTCGCTGTACTTCACGGTCGTCAGTGCCCAGGGCGAGGACCCCGTGGCCCACTGGGAGCCCGCCAAGCACGCGGCCAACGAGGCCGTGCTCGCCGCCGGCGGCACCATCTCCCACCACCACGGCGTCGGCACCGACCACCGCGACTGGTACGTCCGTGAGGCCGGACCGCTCGGCATCTCGGCCCTGCGCGCCGTGAAACGCCGCCTGGACCCCGAGGGCCTCCTCAACCCGGGCGTCCTGCTGCCCCCCATCAACTGACCTGACCCGCCGACCGACCCCGGAGGCACACCGATGCGACAGTTCACCGCCGTCGTCAACCCCACCGCGGGCGGCTCCACCGCGGCGGCGACCCTGCTGCACCTGGCCCGGCTGCTGCGCGAGGCCGGGGCCGAGCTGGAGACGGAGTACAGCCACAGCCTCGCCCACGCCCAGGACATCGCCCGCCGGGCCGGCCAGCGTGGGCGGATCGTGCTGGCCGTCGGCGGCGACGGCATCGCCGGCGGTATCGGCGGCGCGCTGAGCGACACGGGAGCCGTCCTCGGCCTGGTGCCCGCGGGACGCGGCAACGACTTCGCCCGCGCCCTGAACCTGCCCTCCGACCCGTCCGCGCTCGCCGACCTCCTGCTGCACGCCGAGCCCCGGCCGGTCGACACCATCGAGGTGGAGTCGGCCGTCCACGAGCGCACCGTCGTGCTGGGCAGCGTCTACGCCGGGGTGGACGCCGTGGCCAACCGGCATGCCAACCACGCCCGGCTGCTGCGCGGAGCGGCCTCCTACTACGCGGGCGGTCTGCGCGCCGTCACCACCTGGCGCGCGGCCGACTACCGCCTCACCGTCGACGGTGAGGAACACACCCACCGCGGCTACACCGTCGTAGCCGCCAACTCCCCCTACTACGGCTCCGGTCGGCTCATCGCCCCCGACGCACGCGTCGACGACGGACTGCTGGACATCGTCCTGATCCGCGAGGCACCGCGCCGGCTGTTCTTCGCCCTCATGAACGAGCTGAAGACCGGCGGCCACGTCCACCGCCCCGAGGTGCGCGTCCTGCGCGGCAGGGAACTGCGCATCGAGGCGACCCGGCCCGTCTACTACGGCGCCGACGGCGAGGTCGAGGCCACCTTGCCGGTGACCGTGCGGGTGCGGCCGGGAGACCTGCCGGTGCTGTACTGACCTGAAATGACGCGGCGTCCGTGCATGACCGCACGGTCATGGGTAGGGGAGGAGAACCTGGCCGAACGCGCCGGGGGAGGGGTTGGTCGGCCATGACACTGGAGCCCGCGGAGGGCATGGTGCAGGCGCTGGTCCTGTACGACGGACGGCTGCTGCTGGCGGAGCAGGGCGACGGCTGGAGACTGCCGTCGGGAACCCCCCAACCCGCCGAGCCGGCCGAGGCCACCGCGGCACGCGTCGTCTACGAGCTCACGGGCTACCTCGTCGACGGCACCGAGAGCCTGGCCCCCGACGACGGGGCCACGGCGGTGGTCTGCCAACTGCTCAGCGAATCCCCCTCCGACGGGGCGAGTCTCGCGCCGGAGCGGCTGCGCTGGGCTTCCCTCGCCGAGACCGCCGACGCCGATCTGCCGGCGGTCGTACGCGCCTATGTCGCGGGCCACACGCCGGTGTGAAACGCGCCGGTCAGCGGTCCGCCGCCGGGTCGGGCGCCTGCGCCAGGAAGCGCCGCCGGTCCACGACCGCACGGTCGATCTCGCCCGTGGCGACCAGTCGGCCCGAGCCGTCCGTGGCCCGCACCAGGAAGGTCAGCCGCCGGTCGGTGGCCGAGGGCAGGGGCTGTGCGCTCACCTCCACCCGGCCGCCCACCCGCGTGGCCCGCAGGTGCCGCACCCGCACCTCGGTACCGACGGTGGTCTGACCGGCCCCGGTGAAGGGGGCGGCGGCCCGTACGGTGGCCGCCTCCAGCCACGCGATCAGCCGGGGCGTGGCGAGAACGGGCACGTCACCGCTGCCCATCACCGCCGCGGTGTCGTCATCGGTCACCTCATGGCGCATGACCTCACGCTACTTCCAGCGAGCCGGGCTCACCGGCCGGGCAGCTCCGCCACTTCCACGGTGCCGCCTGCCGGCACACCACCCGGTGGGACCACCGCGAGGGCGTCCGCCAGGGCGAGGCCGCGCAGCATCGCCGGACCGTCGAACGGCAGCGGTGTCACCTCGTGCCCGGCGGTGCACACGGGCAGCAGCCGGGTGTCGCGGGGGTGGCCCGGCAGTGCGGCGGCGGCCGTCAGCCGGACCGGGCCGGTGTCGCGGTGGCCGCCGAGGCGGCGCAGCAGGGGCTCGGCCAGCGTGACGAGGCCGGCCACCGCGGCCAGCGGATTGCCGGGCAGGCCGACCAGCCGGCGCGCCCGGCCGTCGGCGGTGGCCGGCAGCTCGGCGAGCAGCATGGGATGGCCGGGCCGTACCGCGACGGAGTCGACGAGCAGCCGGGCACCCAGCGCCCGGAGTGTGTCGTGCAGGAAGTCCACGGGTCCCGCGGCGGTGCTGCCCGTCGTGATCACGACGTCGGCGGGCGAGCGGCGTACGGCCTCCCGGAGCGGGCCGAGGTCGTCCGCGACCCGGTGATGGCCGATCAGCTCGGCACCGCTGCCGTGCAGCCACGGCGACAGCAGCGGGCCGAGCGCGTCCCGGACCCGTCCGCCGCGCGGCACGCCCTGCTCGAGCAACTCGTCGCCGAGGACGAGCAGTTCGACGCTCGGGCGGCGGTGCACGGTCAGCCGGTCGTACCCGGTTGCCGCCGCGAGGCCCAGGACGCGTGCGGTCACGGTGGTGCCGGCGGGCAGCAGCGGCTCGCCGGAGCGGCACTCCTGGCCGCGCGGCCGGATGTCCTGCCCCTCGCACACCGGCCCGGGGGAGCGGTCGTACAGCAGATCCTGCCGGGGGTCCGCCTCGCCGTGTTCGCGGCGCAGTACGGCGGTGGCGCCGGGCGGTACCGGGGCGCCGGTGGCGATGGGGACGGCCGTGTCCCGGCCGAGCGGTCCGCGCTTCCCGCCGGCGAGGACCGCGGCACCGCCCAGCCGCCACGGGCCCGGTCCGGCCACGGCCCAGCCGTCCATCGCGGCGGTGTCGAACGACGGCAGGTCGGTGAGCGCGACGAGCGGTTCGGCCAGCGCGTGGCCGAGTGCGTCGGCGAGGGTGCGGGGAACGGCGGGCAGCGGCTGCCCGGCGCAGGACCGGGCGATCGAGCGGGCCCGCTCCCAGCTCCGGGTTGCCGTCATGCGGATCATCGTCGATCAGGCATCCGGCGAAGTCAAAGAGGGGTTGTCTGTCGGCCCATAGGCGCCGCTCATCTGATAACCGCCGCTTATCGGCTCATCGAAAACACCTCTTTGACTTCTCTCCGTAACGGGGCGGATGCTGCCGGATCATGAGCGGCATCGAGGACCCCGTAGACGATCTGTCGGTCACCCGGCCCAAGCGCTGGGCCACCGGTGTGCCGGCGGTCACCCACGCGCTGACGTACTCCCTGGAGCAGACGTCCGTACGACGCACCGCGCTGACCCTGCTGAACATCAACCAGGCCAAGGGAATCGACTGCCCGGGCTGCGCCTGGCCCGAGCCCGCGGCGGGCAAGCGGCACCTCAACGAATACTGCGAGAACGGCGCCAAGCACATCAGCGACGAGGCCACCACGCGCCGCGTCACCGCCGACTTCTTCCGCCGGTACTCGATCGCGGAACTCGGTGCCACGTCGGACTACTGGCTCAACCAGCAGGGCCGGCTCACCGAGCCCATGATCAAGCGGCCCGGCGCCGAGCACTACGAACCCGTCGGCTGGGACGAGGCCCTCGGCGTGCTCGCCGACGAGCTGCGCCGGCTGGACTCCCCGGACGAGGCCCTCTTCTACACCTCCGGCCGGGTGGGCAACGAGGCCGCGTTCCTGCTCCAGCTCTTCGCCCGCGCCTACGGCACCAACAACCTGCCGGACTGCTCCAACATGTGCCACGAGTCGAGCGGGTCCGCGCTGATGGAGACGCTCGGCATCGGCAAGGGCAGCGTCTCGCTGGACGACATCCACACCTCCGACCTGGTCTTCGTCGTCGGACAGAACCCGGGTACCAACCATCCGCGCATGCTGTCCGCGCTGGAGGAGACCAAGCGCAACGGCGGCAAGGTCATCGCCGTCAACCCGCTGCCCGAGGCCGGTCTCCTCCGCTTCAAGCACCCGCAGAAGGCACGCGGGATCATCGGCCGGGGCACCGCGATCGCCGACCAGTTCCTCCAGATCCGGCCCGGCGGCGACCTCGCCCTGTTCCAGGCGCTGGGCCGGCTGCTGCTGGAGGCCGAGGACGAACGCCCGGGCACCGTCCTCGACCACGCCTTCATCAGCGCCCACACCACCGGCTTCGCCGACTTCGCCGACCAGGCCCGGAAGACCGCCTGGGAGGACATCCTCGCCGCGACCGGTCTCACCCGCGAGGAGATCGAGGCCGTCCACGACCGTGTCCTGCGCAGCAAGAAGATCATCGTCTGCTGGGCCATGGGCCTCACCCAGCACAAGCACGGCGTCCCCACCATCCGCGAGGTCGTCAACTTCCTTCTGCTGCGCGGCAACATCGGCCGGCCCGGCGCGGGCGTGTGCCCGGTTCGCGGTCACTCCAATGTGCAGGGCGACCGCACGATGGGCATCTGGGAGCGGATGCCCCAGCCGTTCCTCGACGCCCTGGAGCGCGAGTTCGGCTTCACCCCGCCCGCGCGGCACGGACTGGACTCGGTCGACAGCATCCGGGCCATGCGCGACGGCACCGCCAAGGTGTTCCTCGGCGTCGCCGGCAACTTCGTGCGGGCCACCCCGGACAGCCTGGTCACCGAGGAGGCGATGCGACGCTGCCGGCTCACCGCGCACATCTCCACCAAGCTCAACCGCTCCCACACGGTCTGCGGTGACATCGCCCTCATCCTGCCCACCCTCGGCCGCAGCGACCGGGACGTCCAGGCGGCCGGCGAGCAGTTCGTCACCGTCGAGGACTCCATGAGCGAGGTCCACGCCTCCCGCGGCAAGCTGGACCCGGCCTCCCCGCACCTGCTCAGCGAGGTCGCGATCATCAGCCGGCTGGCCCGCAGGACGCTGGGGGACACCCCGGCGATCCCCTGGGAGGAGTTCGAGGCGGACTACGGCACGGTCCGCGACCGCATCTCCCGCGTCGTCCCCGGCTTCGAGAACTTCAACGCCCGCGTGGCGCGGCCCGGCGGCTTCCGGCTGCCCAACCCGGTCAACGAGCGCGTCTTCCGCACCCCGAGCGGCAGGGCCGTCTTCACCCGCAACGACTTCACGATGCCGGACATCCCCGAGGGTCATCTGCTGCTCCAGACGCTGCGCTCGCACGACCAGTGGAACACCATCCCCTATGCGATGAACGACCGCTACCGCGGCATCCACAACGCCCGCCGGGTCGTGCTCGTCAATCCCGACGACCTTCAGGCGCTCGGGTTCGCCGACCGCGACCTGGTGGACCTGGTCGCCGTCTGGCACGACGGACGAGAACGCCGGGCGGAGGACTTCCGGGTCGTCGCCTACCCCACCAGTCGCGGCTCCGCCGCCTCCTACTACCCCGAGACCAATGTCCTGGTACCGCTGGACAGCGTCGCGGACATCAGCAACACGCCCACGTCCAAAGGGGTCCTGATCCGGCTGGAGCCCGCGAGCGGAGCGGCGTCATGGGACGCGTGACCGTACGACGGCGGGTGCTGCGCATCCGGGACGGTGTGCCCGCGCACCGGCCGGACACCCTGGCCGCCGAGGAACCGATGGAGATCCGGGTCGGCGGCCGCCCGCTCACCGTGACCATGCGCACCCCGGGCGACGACTTCGACCTCGCGGCCGGGTTCCTGGCCGGCGAGGGCGTCGTCCACGCCGCCGGTGACGTGACCGGGATCCGGTACTGCGCGGGCGCCACGGCGGACGGCGGCAACACCTACAACGTGGTCGACGTCGCCCTGGCCGCCGGGGTGAGCCTGCCCACCGCGTCGCTGGAGCGGAACTTCTACACCACCTCCTCGTGCGGTCTGTGCGGCAAGGCGAGCCTGGACGCGGTGCGCATGGCGCGGCGATGGTCCGTGGCCGAGGACCCGCTCAGCGTGGGCCCGGAGCTGCTCACCGCGCTGCCCGAGCGGCTGCGGGCGGCCCAGCGGGTGTTCGACAGCACCGGCGGACTGCACGCGGCCGGGCTGTTCACGGCCGACGGCGAGCTGCTGTGTCTGCGCGAGGACGTGGGCCGGCACAACGCCGTGGACAAGGTCGTCGGGCACGCTCTGCGGTCAGGTCTGCTGCCGCTGCGCGGGACAGTGCTGATGGTCAGCGGGCGCGCCTCGTTCGAGCTGGTGCAGAAGGCCGTACTGGCCGGGATCCCGTTGCTCGCGGCCGTCTCGGCGCCCTCCTCGCTGGCCGTGGACCTGGCCGCCGAGAGCGGGCTGACCCTGGTCGGCTTCCTGCGCGGCACGTCGATGAACGTCTACACCGGCGCCGGGCGCCTCACGCCCCAGCCGGCGGGCTGACCGCTCCCCGCGCAGGTCAGCGGCCCGAGTCCCCGGGCACGCGGTCCAGGGCCGAGGCCACGTCGGTGCTGCGGGCGATGTCCGTCAGGGCCCTGGCCATGACCGACTCCGGCTCCCGGGCGGCGATCACCAGGCCCACCGGCACCGAGGTGGCCGGCTCGACCAGCGGCACCGCCCGCATGCCGTGCGGCACACCGAACACGTGCAGCCACGCGTGCGCCACGATGCTCGCCCACCGGCCCGTCCTGACATGGGCGAACAGCGCCGCCACGGAGTCGGTCTCCAGCCGGGGCGAGGCCTGGGTCCCCGCCTCCGCGAACAGCTCGTCGAGCACCCGGCGCCCCTGCATCGCCTGGGTCAGCAGACACAGCGGCAGCCGCGCCGACTCCGCCCAGGTGGCGGTCGTACGCCGGGCCAGACTGTCGGCGGCCGGGAGCAACAGGACGTACCGCTCCTGGTACAGCGGAACGGTGTGGAACTGCTCCGACACATGCTCGCGCAGATACGTCACTCCCGCGTCGAGCTCGAAGTTCTGCAGCTGCCGCAGGATGTCCACCGACTGCATGTCCGCGATGACCTCCACCGTGACCAGCGGGTGGGCCGCGCAGAACGGGCCGGTCAAGTGGGCGACGGCCCCGGACGCGGTCGGCACCGAACCGATCCGTATCCGGCCGCTCAGGCCGCTGCGCAGCGCGTCGACCTCGTCCTTGAGGGCGTCGCGGTCGGCCAGGATCCGCTGCGCCCATACGACGATGCGCTCCCCCTCCGGAGTGAGGCCCTCGTACTTGCGGCCACGTCGCACCAGCGGCACGCCGAGTTCGTCCTCCAGTTTGCGCAGCGCCTCCGACAGCGCGGGCTGGGAGACGTAGCAGGCCTGGGCGGCACGGGCGAAATGCCGCTCCCGGGAGAGCGCGACGAGGTATTCGAGCTGACGAAAGAGCACGGCACGGGTGTACCCGACCGCTGACCGGAATGCCAGTCTCCGTCCGGCCCCCGAACCGCGGGCCTCCTCCGTTTGCGGTGCCGTGCGCAGCGGGGTTCAGTGATTACTGACCCCGGAACGAGTACCGGATCGAGTACTGCCCCCTGCGTTGCCGACCCCCGCGGATCACCGGTTCTCCGCGCCCAGGAGCTGTCATGTCGATGTCGTTCGGTGCACCCTTCGGTTCGTCGGATCCCTTCAGCGAGTTGTTCAACCGGTTCTTCGGGATGTCACCGGCGTCATCGCCCCCCGCGGTGCAGCGCGTGCCGATCGGACGGTTGCTGACGCAGTCGTCGCAGGAACTGCTCAACCTGGCCGCGCGGCGGGCCGTGGAGGACGGCACGTCCGACCTTGACACGGAACATCTGCTCTGGGCGTCCACCCAGGTCGACCCGTCCCGGCGGCTGCTCTCCCAGGTGGGTGTCGACCCCGACACGCTGGCGGCCGAGATCGCCAAGATCCTGCCGCGCGAGTCCGGTGAGCCGTCGGCGCAGCCGGGCCTGACCCCCGCGGCCAAGCGCACACTCGGGGCCGCCTACGCCCGGTCGCAGGCGGCCGGCGTGTCGTACATCGGCCCTGAGCACATCCTCGGCGCCCTGCTGAGCGACAGCGACACCGGTGCCGCCAGGCTGCTGCGGGCCGAAGGCATGGACACGGAGAAGCTGAACGGCCTCGCCGAACCGGCCGCCCGGGCCGAGGGCCTGCCCGCCGAACGCAAGCAGCCGGCCACGACCCTGGACGAGTACGGCCGGGACCTGACCGAAGAGGCCAGGGCGGGAAAGCTCGACCCGGTGGTGGGGCGCGCCGAGGAGATCGAGCAGACCGTCGAGATCCTCTCCCGGCGGTCCAAGAACAACCCTGTCCTCATCGGCGAACCGGGCGTCGGCAAGACCGCCATCGTGGAGGGGCTCGCGCAGCGCATCGTGGCGGGCGAGGTCCCGGACACCCTGAAGGACCAGCGGGTCGTCTCCCTGGACCTGTCGGGCATGGTGGCGGGCGCGCAGTACCGGGGACAGTTCGAGGAGCGGCTGAAGAAGGTCATCCAGGACGTCCAGGCCGCCAAAGGCCGGATCATCCTGTTCATCGACGAACTGCACACCGTCGTCGGCGCCGGCGCCACGGGTGAGGGCTCCATGGACGCGGGCAACATGCTCAAGCCCGCACTCGCGCGCGGCGAACTCCATGTGGTGGGCGCCACGACCATCGACGAGTACCGCAAGTACGTCGAGAAGGACGCGGCGTTGGAGCGCCGCTTCCAGCCGGTGATGGTCCCGGAGCCCACCGTCGAGGAGACCGTCCAGATCCTCGAAGGACTCCGCGACTCCTATGAGGCCCACCACCAAGTCCGCTTCGACGACGGGGCGTTGGCAGCCGCCGCCGAGATGTCCGACCGCTACATCACCGACCGCTTTCTGCCCGACAAGGCCATCGACGTGATGGACCAGGCCGGTGCCCGGGTACGGCTGCGCAGCGTGGGCCGCTCCACCGAGGTCGTCAGCCGTGAGGACCGTGTCGCCAGGCTGCGCCGGGAACTCGAACAGGCCGTATCCGCCGAGGACTTCGAGAAGGCCTCCGAGATCAAGCGGGAGATCTCCCAGGCGGAGGGCGAACTCGCCGGGATCGAGGAGCGCCGCGAGGGCGTCGTCTCCGTCACGGCCGCCGACATCGCGGATGTCGTCTCGCGCCGCACGGGCATCCCGGTCGCCCAGCTCACCGCCAGCGAGAAGGAGAAACTCCTCAGACTGGAGGAGGAGATGCACGCGCGGATCGTCGGCCAGGACGAGGCGGTCACCGCCGTGTCGCAGGCCGTGCGCCGCAACCGCGCGGGCATGGGCGACCCGAACCGGCCCGTGGGATCGTTCCTCTTCCTCGGCCCCACCGGTGTCGGCAAGACCGAACTCGCCAAGACCCTCGCGGCGTTGCTGTTCGGCGACGAGGACCGCATGATCCGCTTCGACATGAGCGAGTTCCAGGAGAAGCACACCGTCGCCCGGCTCGTCGGCGCTCCTCCCGGATACGTCGGTCACGAGGAGGCGGGCCAGCTGACCGAGAAGGTGCGCCGCCGGCCGTACAGCGTGGTGCTGTTCGACGAGGTGGAGAAGGCCCACCCCGATGTGTTCAACACCCTGCTGCAGATCCTCGACGACGGCCGGCTGACCGACGGCCAGGGCCGCACCGTCGACTTCCGGCACTGCGTCGTCATCATGACGTCCAACATCGGCGCGCGCCGCATCCTCGACCACAAGGGTGATGTGTCCGAGCTGAAGGACGAGTTGATGGAGGACCTGCGGGGCAGGTTCCTGCCGGAGTTCCTCAACCGCATCGACGACATCATCATCTTCCACGGCCTGACCGGGGACGACCTGAGCCGGATCGCGGACCATCTGCTGGACCAGAGCAAGCGTCGGGTGCATGCGCAGGGCATGCGGCTCGACGTCACCGAGTCCGCGAAGAAGCTGCTCATCGCGCACGGCCACCAGCCGGAGTTCGGCGCCCGGCCGCTGCGCCGCACGATCCAGGCGGAACTCGACAACCGCATCGCCACCCTTCTGCTGAGCGGCGATGCCGAGCCCGGGGACACGATCGTCGCCGATGTGCCGGACGACTCGCTGCACTGCTCGGTGCGGAAGAACACCGACGCCGGAGCCGCGGCGACCGAGAAGTGACCGAGGAGGACCCATGGCGCGCCACCACCACAAGTCCAACGAGCAGGTCGGGGGAGACCCGGCCACCGGTCACGGTCGCGGCATGCCGCGCCGGCCGAACGATCCCGAACTCGCCCTGCGCACACGGGAGGACCGACGGGCGGCGGGACTGCGGGCCGGGCGGTGGGACGACCCCGACGTCGCCTACGCCGAGGCGCAGGCCGAGGTCGACCTCGCAGTGCGCCAGGGCCGGATGAAGTCCGGCGCCACCCGCCGCAAGGGGCCGGGACCCGTACGCTCCGAGTGACTACTGCTCCTCTTGCTCACCGATCGACACCACGACCGCGCTGGTCGGACCGCCCGGTGTCCTGAAGTGGACGGTGTCGCCCGGCCGTTGGCCGAGCAGGGCGCGGCCGAGCGGGCTGTCGGCGGTGACCAGGTTCGTGTCGAGCGCCTCGGCGACCTCGCCGATCCGGAGCGTCTCCACCGAACCGTCCGAGAAGCGGACCCTGACCGTACTGCCCACGCCCACCGCGTCGGTGGGTGCGGGCCCGGCCTCGGCCGCCTCCCGCAGTCGTACTGTGATGTCCTCGATACGGCGGTCCAGGCGGTCGAGTTGACCGGCGCGCCGCAGCTTGTCGGCCTCGTCGCCGCGGTCGCCCACCTCGGTGGTGTCCCGCATGGTCCCGGCGACGAGCCGCCGCTCGTCGCGCAGGTCGGCCAGCTCCTGCTCCAGCGCGCGACGGGCCGCGGCACTGATCGGCTCCGGATCACCGGTCATTCCGGCTCCTCTGTTTCAGTGGTGAAATGATCTAATATGCGAGAAACAGTCACAAGGCGGATATTTTTCGTAGCGTATATCGAATCGTTCCCTCGTCAGGAGGTTGCCATGTCCTCGAAGCGACGCAGGAAGAAGAAGTCACGGCGCAACCACGCCGCCAACCACGGGAAACGGCCTCAGTCCTGAGCCGGACCGCCGTCCCGGTCCCCTGCACCCGGACGGCGGAAGGGGGGAATCGCACCCGGGTTACCATCGCTCCGGCCGCTTGGTTCCGGCACGGGACACCTCGGGGGCACGGCATGACATCCGCGGTCATGGTCGGCGCCGGGCCCAACGGGCTGGCCGCCGCTGCCTTTCTCGCCAGGGCCGGGCTCGAGGTGACGGTCCTGGAGGCGGCGGACGAGACCGGCGGAGGCACCCGCAGCTCCGAGGCGCTCCTGCCCGGCCTGCTGCACGACCACTGCTCGGCGATCCACCCCACCGCCGTCACCTCCCCGGCCCTGCGCGCACTCGGCCTCGAACAGCACGGCCTGCGCCGGCGGACGGCCGACGTCGACTGCGTCCACCCGCTGGACGACGGCAGCGCCGGAGTGCTGCCGCGCTCCGTGCCGGACACCGCCCGCCTCCTCGGTCCCGACGGCGACCGCTACCGGCCCCTCCTCGCCACCCCGGAACGGCACTGGGACGCCCTGGCGCACGATGTGCTGGGCCCGCTCCTGCGCGTCCCCTCCCACCCGCTGCTGCTCACCGTGGGCCACGCGGCCGGCTGGGCCGTGGCCGAAGGCGGTTCACAGTCCATCGCGCGCGCCATGGAGCGCGTCCTGCGCACACACGGAGGCACCGTTCATACCGGCGTCCGCGTCACCGACCCCCGGCAGTTGCCACCCGCCGACGTCACCCTCCTCGACCTCGACCCCGGCCAGGTCGCGGCCCTCTACGGCGACCGGCTGCCGGCCCCTGTGCGCGGTGCCTACCGTCGCTTCCGCCGCGCACCCGCCGTCTTCAAGCTCGACCTGGCCGTCGAGGGCGGCGTGCCCTGGACGAACGAGCACGCGCGCCGCGCCGCCACCGTGCACCTGGGCGGCCCGCTCGCCGAGGTGGCGCGGGCGGAACAGGACGTGGTGGCCGGGCACATGCCCGAACGCCCCTTCGTCCTGGTCGGCCGGCAGTACCTGGCCGACCCCTCCCGCTCGGCCGGCGACATCCACCCCGTGTACACCTACGCCCACGTCCCGTACGGCTACGACGCCGACGCCACCGAAGCGATACTCGGCCAGGTGGAGCGGTTCGCCCCCGGCGTCCGCGACCGCATCGTGGGCAGCCGGGCCATCCCGCCCGCCCGGTTCGCCACCGCCAACCCCAACTTCACCGGCGGCGACATCATCACCGGGGCCAAGACGACACCCCAGCTCCTCCTGGGTCCCCGCCCGGCCCTCGACCCGTACGCGACCGGCCTGCCCGGCGTGTTCCTCTGCTCGGCCGCCACCCCGCCGGGCCCCGGCGCCCACGGCATGTGCGGAGCCGGAGCAGCGGCGTCCGCACTGCGCCACCTGGGGATCCCCAGAAAGGTGATGGGCCATCAGATGACCTAGGTCCAGCAGGTGTTCCGCGGCGGCCCGGGCCGGCACTGCGGCGCCGTCCACGGCGGTCATGACGGGCGCCCCCCCGCCGAGCCGGACGGTGCGCCGAAGACCAGCACCGGGAGCCCGGAGGCCGGTCCGCAGCGGTGGTTCGCCGCCCGGGACCGGCTCGCGGGACGGAGTCCGTCCGGACGGCCGTCACCACACGCACGGAAACTCCACCTCGATCACGGTCGGACCCCCGGCGGGGCTGGTCACCCTCAGCTCGCCGTCCAGGGCCGCGACCCGGCGGCGGACGCCGAGCAGGCCCGTACCGTCCCGCTCGGCGGCGCCTCCGTGACCGTCGTCGCTGATCATGGTCCGCAGCCCGCCGCGCAGGCGTTCCAGCCGTACGTCCGCCCGCCGGCCGTCGCCGTGCTTGGCCGCGTTGGGCAGCGCCTCGGCCACGGCGAAGTACGCGGCGGCCTCGATCGCCGCCGGGGGCCGCGGTCCCTCCTCGAGGCCGCCCGTCACGCTGACCGTCACCTCGAGCCCGCTGCCGCCCGCGAGTGCCTGTACGGCCCCGACGAGGCCGCGGTCGGTGAGGATCGGCGGGCGGATGCCGCGCACCACGTGCCGCAGCTCGGTCAGCGCCTCCTGCGCGTGGCGGTGGGCGTCGACGAGGAGTGCGCGAGCGGTCTCGGGGTCCCGGTCGTAGGCGCGCAGGGCGAGTCCGAGCCGCATCGAGAGGGCCATCAGGCCTGGGCGCCGTTGTGTAGATCGCGTTCGATGCGGCGCAGTTCGGCCTCGTGGGCGGTGATGGCGTCGGCACGGGTGGCCGCCAGTCGCTCGACCCGGGCGGCCAGGAGTGCCTGCGGAGCGGGCCTGAGCAGGGCCTGCGACCAGCGGGCCTCCAGGTCGGCGAGCCGGGTGATCAGCGGCAGGACGACAGGGGCGCGGCGCAGCAGCCCGCACCACAGCCCGTCGACCACCAGGCCGAGCGGCCACTGCGGCAGCGCGAGCAGGCCGAGGGCGCCGTAGCCGTACGAGGCGATCATCCAGCGCAGATCGGTGCGCGTGCCGGGGTCGTGGACGGCGGTGCGCAGCCGCTGCCGCAGCGGGCCGGTGATCGGCTGGTACGCCTCCGGGATCTCCCGGCCCGTCCACGCGGCCGTCATGGCGCGCTTCGCCCCGGCGATGCGCCGGATCAGCAGCACGGTCTCGGGCAGCAGCCAGGCCCCGCCCACCGCGAGCGTGCCGACGACACCCCTCCTCGGAAGGCAGTCCCCTCATGAAGTCGCTGCTCACCTCGGCCGCTCTCTGGATCACGTTCGTCGTCGGCCTTTCGGCCGCAGCGGCCTCCGGCGCCGTCCTCGACGGCACGGCGAAGAACCTGGCGACCTACGGCGGCATCGCCCTCTCCCTCGTGGCGGGCTCCCGGATCGCCCGCAAGGAACCGGTCAAGTCGTTCCTGTCGAGCCGGCCGGTGCTGTGGTTCCTGTTCCTGCTCAACGGCGCCGTCGCCGCGTTCTGCGCGGTCGCGGTGGACGGCACGCAGGGGCTCATGGCCGCGGTGGGGATGGGTTCGGTCTCGCTGGGGGCGGGGTTCGGTCTGCTCCCGATGCGGCGCGGAAAGCCGCAGCCGGAGCGCGTCTGAGCCCTCGGTCAGCTCGGTCAGGGATGGATCTTGCGCTGCTCGGCGAGCATGGCGACGAACTTCTCGATGCGCGCCGCCCGGGTCTGAGGCCTCTTCGCGTCCTGGACCCGGTACAGGATCGCGTACCGATTGTGGCTGTCCAGGGTCGCGAAGAAGGCGCGCGCCTCCGGGACGGCGTCCAGGGCAGCCTGGAGGTCGTCGGGCACCGTTGCCGTGCTCTGCGCGGTGTACGCCGCCTCCCAGCGGCCGTCCGCCTTGGCCTGCTCCACCTCCCGCAGTCCGGCCGGCCGCATCCGGCCCTGCTCGGTCAACTCGATGGCCTTCCGCCGGTTCACCTGCGACCACTTGCTGCCGCGCCGGCGCGGGGTGAAGCGCTGCAACCAGTGCTGCTCGTCCAGCTTCTTCTTCTGCCCGTCGATCCAGCCGAAGCAGAGCGCCGACTCCAGCGCCCGCGCGTAGTCGACGCCGTCGATTCCCGAGCCCTTCTTCGGGATCTTCAGCCAGACACCCGTGATGTCCGTGTGGTTCTCCTCCAGCCACCTCTCCCACGCGTCCTGCGTGGCGAAGGCGAGAAGCGGTTCCGCCCCGGCCTGTGCTCCACCCGACATGGCCCACATCCAAGCTGACCCCGGTGGCGCGGTCAATCAGGACTCGGAAACACCAGCCCATCGGTCTGCCCGAGCCGAGGCGGGCGCCGGACGTACCACCGGGCTGAAGCGGGTGCCGGGCACGCTGCCCGGCCGAGGCGGGGCGCGCCGCACCGGAGCCCGATGCGCCCCGCCCGCTCACGCCGCGTGCCCGCCGTCCACCGACAGCTCCGTGCCCGTCATGTACAACGCCTCCGGGCCGGCGAGATAGGCCACCGCGGACGCAACCTCCTCCGCCGTGCCGTAGCGGCCCAGCGCGGTCATGGCCGCCTGGCCGGCCGCGAACGGTCCGTCGGCGGGGTTCATGTCGGTGTCGGTCGGCCCCGGGTGGACGACGTTCGCGGTGATCCCGCGCCCACCCAGCTCCCTGGCCAGCGCCTTCGTCAGCCCCACGACGGCCGACTTGCTCATCGCGTACAGGGTGCCCCCGGGGCCGGGTACACGCTGGGTGATACAGCTGCCGACGGTGATGATCCGTCCGCCGGGTGCCATGAGCGCGGCAGCGGCCTGGGAGGTGAGGAACACCCCGCGGACGTTCACGGCGATGAGCCGGTCCACGTCGGCGAGCGCCATGTCCTCCAGCGGCTGCATCAGTCCGAGGGCCGCGTTGTTCACCAGCACGTCCAGGCCTCCGAGTGCCTCCGCCGCGTGGTGCACCGCGCCGGTCGCCTCCTCCGCGTCCGCCGCGTCGGCCCGCAGGGCGACCGCCCGCCGCCCGAGCCCCTCGATGTCCCGTACCACCTCCTCCGCCGCCTCTTTGCCGTGCACATAGGTCACGGCCACGTCGGCGCCCTCCTGCGCCAGTCGTCGTGCCGTCGCCGCGCCGATCCCCCGGCTGCCGCCGGTGACCAGTGCCTTCTTCCCGTTCAGGGGTGCTCGTGAAGTCATGACTCCATTTCACGACCGGGGCGTGACACACGCTGGCGGTGAACGGACCTCGACCTGACGGCGAGCATCGGCCGACAGTCCCAGGCCGACGACACCCCGTCGGAACCGTCTGAAGAGGAACGGCACCAGACGCTTCGTCCGCCCGCGATGGTCCACGTACGCCGATGCGAGGGCCGCCGTCAGCAGCCGCTGCTCCGCGCTGATGTGCCACAGGTGCAGACGATCAGCAGCCGGGTCGAACCCCGGTCCCGGTCGTCGGCCTCCCACGCGTCGGCCGCCGCGTCCTCCCGTCGGCGCAGCACCACCTCGTACCCGATCCAGCACGCGATGCCCAGCAAGGCCAACAGACTGAGGAGAGCCATCGCGCACGCTCCTCACCTTCGGCGATGTCACCACGGCCACCGGAACCTGAGTATCAGCATCAATGTCAGTGCCCGGCCGTAGTGTGCGGAGCACGGCCCCGCTCGGGGAAGTGCGGCCGGATTCCGCGAGCGACAGGGGGCAGTGGTGCGCAGGCCGGTCGAGGGAGAGGTGTTCGTCCACTACGGTCAGATCTACGTCGAGAGCGATCCGGACAGTTTTGGCCCGGACCTCGCGGAGGCGTTCACCGGTCAGTCAGCCGGGCTGTGCGGGGCGGCGGTTCCCGGCGCGCTGTGGCTGACCACGGGACTGCACACGGGCGACGTCGGCTTCACGGTGGAAGTGCACGACGAGGCACCGCCGTTGGACGGGGGCTGGGAGGACGTCGTGGAGGTGTCCTTCCGCCCCGTTTCCGGCGAGACGAGGCTCGTGCAGTGGGCATGGGAGGACACCTGGGAACTGGACCTGGACGCGACCGACTACCGGGTGCGGTACTGCGCCAAGGGCATGGACGCTGCCCGCCGGGAGGACACCCGGCTGGAGAAGGAGCCCCAACTGGACTGCTACCTCCTGCAGTTCTGGCCCGCTCCGCCCGCGCCGGACCGAGTCGTGCGGCAGACCTCGCAGAGCGCCGCGTACTGGCACGGCTACGCCCGCGAGCTGCCCCCGCCGCCCACACCGGCCGAGCGCGCCGAAGTCGAACACCAGGCCCGCCTCGCGCGGGAACAGGCGGAAAGGGAAAGCGAGTTGGCCTATGAACGCTGGGTGTGGGGCGGGCGGTTGCCGAGCCAGGCGCTGCGCGAGGTCGGCGGCAATGTACGTGGTCTGATCGACTTCGACGCGGCCCTCGTGCACGCCATCGACGCGGCCGGTCCCGCGATACAGCGTGTGGTGGCCCTGCTGGCCGCGCGTCGCGCCTGCGAGGCCGCCGGGCTGGTGGACCGGGACTGGATCGCCACCGGGCTCACCGCCGTGGCCGAGGGACGGCCGTTGCCGCCGCCCCTCGACGGCTCGGAGCGGGCGTGGCAGGCCTTCTACGCCGACCCGCGGGTCCCGCACCGGACCGTCGGCCGGGCTGTCCCGCCCGAGCGTCCGCCCTTCCGGGCGCCCGCCGGTGACGAGGCGTGCCTGCCGATTCCGGCGCCCGGTCCGGCCCCAGGGATCCTCGGCCCCGCGGACAACTGGGCAGAGGAGCCGGTGTCTGCCGAGGAACCCGCGCCGAAACTCGTTGAGGCGAGGGGGTACACACAGCGGGTCACGATCGGCGCGCCGGACCTGTCCCTGCCCGTCTCGCAGCCGCACATGGCCCTGCCCGCACTGCTGGGGGCCGGCGAGCCCGCCCCGTTGCAGGCGGCCCTCGACGCGGTGTTCGCGGCCGTCGCAACCTATGGCGAGGACTACCCGACGTTGTTGCGGGAAGTCTGGTCGGTGTGTGAAAGCTGTTCGTAATTCTATCTGAAATACGGCGGCGGAATCATTTCTTCACGGCGGCCGCAGTTAATTGTCGCGGGCGAGGGTACGTCACGGGAGACCGAATTACTCGCACACCCGCTGGGGGAAGGGCGCACATGACCGAAGGGGTGGACACCGGGCAGACCAACGGAACCGGAGAGGCGGGTTGTTGCGGATCGTCAATCCTGTTCCGTGCCGAACTCTTCACACTGACCGGAGATTCGGACAACAAGGATCCGGACACCGGAATTTACGTCACCGTGAAAACCAGTGACGAGAAATCCCTGCTGGCCTCGATCAACAACGCGGACAGCTCGGGCAAGGACATGACCACGTACAACGACGACTCCCACCACATCGTGCCGCTCGTCGTCGAGGCCCCCGGCGCGACCAAGTCGGACTGCGGTGGCTTCAAGGTCCGGATGTGGATCAAGACGAACGGCAGCGACAACTGGTCCATCGACGACGCCCGCGTCACGCTCTACTTCAGCGACGGCACAACCCTCGTCGCCGAGAGGCTGAACTTCAACCTCGACGGAGACGGGGCCGGCGCCGAGTTCGCCTCGCTGTAGCGCGTCGTGGAGCGGTCGGCTCGAAGCAGCCGGCGGCGGTCTCAGGGGGAGCGGACCGCCGCCGGCACATCCCCGCCACGGCTCGCCCCGTCGGCCCGGAACAGCTTGTCCAGCGAGCGCACCGACAGTTCGCCACGAGTGCGGCGCAACACCTGGGAGCAGTCGGAGAGCGAGAACAGGAACGAGGAGCGGTGCCCCTGGCGAGAACGTGGGACACCAGGGCACACGGCAACCCGGACATCGCCCTTCCCAGCGGCGGAAGGGCGATGTGCCGAGGGCGCGGGATCTCCCGGCTCAGTCGGTGTGCAGAGCGGAGCGCAGCGTGCGGAGGGCCAGGTCGATGGCCGCCGCGGCCGCCTGGGTGCCGCGCAGGGCGTTGAGCATCACGAAGTCGTGGATGATGCCCTGGAAGCGGACCGCGGTGACGGGCACCCCCGCCTCGCGGAGCTTGTTGGCGTAGGCCTCGCCCTCGTCGCGCAGCACATCGGCCTCGCCGGTGACGACCAGCGCCGGGGGCAGGCCGGTGAGCTGCTCGACGGTGGCGCGCAGCGGGGAGGCGGTGATCCGGGCGCGCTCGGCCTCGTCGGTCGTGTACTGGTCCCAGAACCACTGCATGCCGTCGCGGCGCAGGAAGTAGCCGGTGGCGAACTGGTGATACGACGGCGTGTCGAAGCGCGCGTCGGTGACCGGGTAGAACAGCACCTGGTGGACCAGCGCGGGACCGCCCCGCTCCTTGGCCATCAGGGTGAGCGCGGCGGCCATGTTGCCGCCGACGGAGTCACCTGCCACGGCCAGCCGGGACCCGTCCAGGCCCTTCGCGGCGCCCTGCTCGACGACCCACTGGGCGACCGCGTAGTTCTGCTCGATGGCGACCGGGTAACGGGCCTCGGGGGAGAGGTCGTACTCGGGGAAGACGACCGCCGCGTCCGCGCCGACCGCCAGCTCGCGCACCAGCCGGTCATGGGTGTGGGCGTTGCCGAAGACCCAGCCCGCGCCGTGGATGTACAGGATCACCGGCAACGTGCCCTCGGCCCCGGCGGGCTTGACGATGCGGGCCCGGACGCTGCCCGTGGGACCGCCCGAGACGGTGATCCATTCCTCGTCGACGGCCGGCTTCTCGATGTCGCCGGACTGCACCTCGTCGACCGCCTTACGGCCTTCCGCCGGCGGCAGGTCGAACAGATACGGCGGATTGGCGGTCGCCCTGGCGAACTCCGCCGCCGCGGGTTCCAGGACCGGTTCGACCGGCGCTACGGCCTCGGACATCGCATCTCCTCGATTTTCACAGGGGCCGGAGGGTCCGGCGATCGTGCCGGACTGACGCTCGCGTGCTCCGGCGCCACGGAACGCCACCGTAGATCCGCCTGGCGCAGGGCAATTGCCCGTGAGCGTACGGCCGATGTACCCACAGTGCACGGATTCGCCCGACTTCGCACGCGGTGCGCTCCGGGATACGGCCCGGTGTGGGGAGAGGAAACAGGGGAAGACCACCGGACCTGGCGTGACGGCACGGCGGCCGCGGTCGGCCCGCGCAGGAACCGCCGTCCCCCCTGGAAGGGGTCCGCACTCGTGTCATCCGTGCCTTGCCGCGGATGGCTGCTTCGGTGCCCGATGCGGCAGGCCGCCTCGCCGTCAGGCTGCGCTCATGCCCGCCTGTCGGGCCATACCGCTCCACCTCGAGACGTCCCGGCTCAGCCTGCGCCTGTGGACGATGTCCGACGCCGAGGCGCATCGCGCGCTCGTCGCCCATATCCCTGCCCGTGGGCACGGCGGAACAAGTCGTAGGCGATCTGGGGCTCGTCGAGGCCGGTACGGCCGACGGTGAGGCCGCAACACCCGATGACGTCCGCTTCCGCACGCCGTTCGACGACCAGCAGGGATCGCGGCGCGTTGGTGTGGCTCACCCGTGCCCTGCCGTGTGGAACCGGCTCCCGGTCACTCGGCGGAGCGGGCGCGGCGGTGGGCCGCGACCCGCTCCCGGGTGGCGCAACGGCGGGAGCAGTAGCGGCGTTCCGGGCCGGGACCCCGGGTGATGAAGACGTTGCCGCAGGCGGCCGACGCGCAGACCTTGCCTGGCGGCAGCTGACGGTCCCAGACGAGGACGGTCAGCGCCAGACAGGACGAGGCGAGGAACCACTCGTCCCAGGGGGAGTCGTCGTCGCGGTCGAGATGGGGATGCCAGGGAGTGGTGCCGCCGTGTGAGGTCAGACGGAGTGGCCCGGTGTGTGCGTGCAGCAGGCGGTTGAGGGCTGCGGCGGCCTCGTCGGCGTACCCGGCGGCGAACACCTCCCGCAGCAGGGCGGCCGCGGCGCGCATCCGCGTGAGGTCGGCGGAGGTGAGGTCCACGGAACCCGTCTCGCCGTAAGCGCGCAGCACCTCGGCGACTTCGCCCGGGTCGGGGCGGTCCCCGGAGAGCGCGTTGACGAGGGCGGCGGTGCGGCGGGCCATGGTCAGCACGGAGTGCCGGGTGGACCAGTCGGCCTGGGCGTCAGTGCTGCCGTTGCTGAGGGACACCCGTGCAATGTAACGCATATTGCTGAGGTTTGAGTTACTTGCGTAACGTCCCATGCGTGATAAAGCGTTACTCATTGGTCTCCTATTTCGCAGGGGCGACGGCGGCCCGCGCCGGGGACGAGATGGCGGGACCGGCGCTGATGCTGGCGGGTTTCGCCCTCGCCGGTTCGGCCGGTCAGGCGTCGGCGCTGCTCGCGGCCATCACGGCGGCATCCGCGGTGGGCGGCCCGGTGCTCGGGGCCGTACTCGACCGACAGCGACGGCCGGGGCGGCTGCTGGCGGGAGCGCTCGTGCTGTACGCGACCGGGCTGACCGCGATCCTCGTGGGCCTCGGCCGGCTTCCCTTCGCCGTCACCGTGCTGATCGCGGTGCCGACGGGACTGCTGGGGCCGGCCCTGTCGGGCGGCTGGACGGGCCAGCTGCCCCGGGTGGCGCCGGACGACCGGCTGCCCCGGGCGAAGGCGCTCGACGCCATGACCTTCGGCCTGGCGAGCCTCGCCGGCCCGGTCCTCGCCGGCGGCCTCGCCGAGGCGCTGGGCGCGTCTACGGCTGTCGCGGTCGCCGTGGCGCTCATCGCCTCGGCGGCGCCCGCCGCGTGGACACTGCCTGTACGTCCGGTCTGGGAGCGGGACCCACGGCGCGGTTCGCTGGCCGGCGACCTGGCCGCCGGACTGCGGGTCATCGTCGCAAGGCCCCGGCTGGCCCGGGCGACGCTGGCCTCGGTCCTGTGCTGCGCCGCTCAGGGCATGCTGACGGCCTGCGCCCCCGTGCTGGGCGAGCATGTCCTCGGCGGCGCAGGCCGCGGCGCGGTGCTGCTCTCCTGCGCGGCGGTCTCCGCGCTCACCGCCAACGCCGTACTGGCGCGGTTTCCGTACGTCCTCGCCCCGGACACGATCATCTGGGCCGCCGCCCTGCTCCAGGCCGGCGCCCTGGCCCTCGCGGCGCCGGGCCGGCCGGCCGTGCTCGTCCTGGCCCTGCTGCTGGCCGGACTCGGTGAAGGGCCCCAGCTGACCGCCCTGTTCGCGG
This sequence comes from Streptomyces sp. NPDC020192, assembly GCF_044388685.1. Classification (NCBI taxonomy): domain Bacteria; kingdom Bacillati; phylum Actinomycetota; class Actinomycetes; order Kitasatosporales; family Streptomycetaceae; genus Streptomyces; species Streptomyces sp. NPDC020192. The sequence goes on from NZ_JBIRXG010000020.1 coordinate 54,564, forward strand.
TACGCCACCGGGAGGCTCCGGAGCGGCTGCGCGGCCAGATCTTCACCACCGGCGCCAGCCTGAAGATCACCGGGTTCGCGGCAGGGGCGGCGCTCGCCGGGCCGCTCGCGACCCGGTCCCTGTCCGGAACGCTGACCGTGGCGGCGGGGCTGGCGGCTCTCGCGGCGCCGGCGTTCTTCGTCGTCACGGCGTTGACCAACCGCGAGCCTTCCAAGAAGGGGCATGTGGCGGTGAGCTGACCCGAAGCTGCCGTCGCCCGTTCACCCTCCCGTGGCGCGCCCTGGCCGGGGCGGTCTCGCGCGGTGGCGGGCTCGGACTGCTGGGCGGTGCGTTCGGCGATCTGGACCGGGTGGCCCGCGAAGTGCCCGTCCTGGCCTCCGAAGGCGCGGGCAAGCCTGGGGCGTGGGCTTCCTGGCATGGGCGATCGATGCCGGCGTGATCGAACGGACGCTGGAGTACGGCCCCTCGGCGGTGCTGCTGTCCTTCGGCGACCCCGAACCGCCCGGGAACTGGTACGCGGCGGTGCCAGGGTGCCCACCGTGGCAGCGGTGGCCCAGCGCTGGTGTTTCGTCAACCCCGACCACTTCAGACGGGTGTTCCGCGGGGCGTACGGTCATTCGCCCCGCGAGTGGCGCCGGTTGCGCACGTGTGTGCCGGCCCCGCACCCGGAGCACGGCACCGCCGCACCGGACTGCGCCCGGGACACGGCGACACGCGCCGACGCCCGCCACGACCGGCCGGAGACACCTCTTCGCCGCCCGGCCGGCGCCGCGGCCACGGCCTACGCGGAGGCGTCGGACCCGGACTCCGCCTCGCTCGCCGCAGCGGGTTCCGCGGCAGCGGCCAGGGTGTAGAAGACGGACGTGCCCTGCTTGGTGCGCTGGGCGCCGTTCCGGGCCACGAGGTTCTCCAGCGTGGTGCGGATGACCTTGGTCTGGATCGCCCGGTCGGGAAGTGCCTTGGTGAGCGCCTCGGAGACCTCGGCCGCGGAACGGGGCTCCTTCTGGTCCGCGAGGTGGCGCCGGACGAGTTCGACGAGCGTGGGCTCAGCCGTCTGCGGGGCCGCCTTCTTCGCTGCTGCCTTCTTTGCCACGGCCTTCTTTGCCACGGCCTTCTTCGCCGCGGGCTGCTTGGCCGGCTGCTGCTTGGCCGGCTGCTCCTTGGCCTCGGGCTCCTGCGCGCTCGCCTTCTTCGGCGCCCTGGCCGCGCCGGTCGCGGTGGTGGACTTCTTGCGCGGGGCGGGCACCACGGCGCCGTCGGTGGTGGCAGGCGTGCCGGCCGGGGCCGGGAAACCGAGCGCCTGCCGCATGCTCACCAGCACACCGTGATCGTGCTGCAGAGCGGCCAACTGCTCCTGCAGAGCGGCGATTTCGCCCGTGATGCGTTCCTGCTCCTTGACGTTGTGTTCGAGGTCGTTGGACACCTGGCTGACGTACTGCGAGGTCAACTCGGTGACGGGTGCGGTGCTTTCAGACATCTGTTCCTCCGTGTGCGACGGCGATGTGCCGCTCCCTCGAGACCGATGACGACAGGCCGGGAGCGGGAGTTGTGCCACGAGGCTGCACAACACAGGGATGATACGGGTGGGTCAGCCTGTTTTCTGCTGAGTGAAGCCTGTGCGTTGCCCGCTGGCAAGATGTGCGGCAGGGGTCGTATATGTGTCGTGCCGCTCCCGTCCGGCGGTGCACCATGCCTGTCATGGGATCCTTCACCTCCTACGACGGCACCGAGCTGGCCTACCGTGTCTCCGGCGACGGCGAGCCCCTGGTGTGCCTGCCCGGCGGTCCCCAGCAGTCGACCTACCTCGGTGACCTGGGCGGACTGCCGGCACACCGCACACTGATCCGGCTGGACCTGCGGGGCACCGGCCGGTCCGCGACGCCCCGGGACATGGCCTCCTGCCGGTGCGACCGCCTCGTCGCCGACGTGGAAGCCCTGCGCGCCCACCTGGGACTGGACCGGATGGACCTGCTCGCACACAGCGCCGGCGCGAACATCGCCGTTCAGTACCTGGACCGCCACCCCGAACGCATCGGCAGCCTCGCGCTCGTCACCCCGAGCGTCCGGGCCGTCGGTCTGCCGATCAGCGACGAGCTACGGCGCGAGACCGTACGGCCCCGCCGGGACGAACCCTGGTTCCCGGCGGCCTTCGCAGCCCTGGAGGCCATCGGCACGGGCGCCGCCACGGCCGAGAACTTCCAGGCCATCGCGCCCTTCTCCTACGGCCGCTGGGACGAGACGGCCCGGGCGCACAAGGCCGCCGAGAACGAGCAGCTGAACCGGGAGATCGTGGCGGCCTTCGGTGCGCAGGGCGCCTTCGACCCCGACACCACCCGCGCGGCACTCGCCCGCTTCGAGGCACCCGTACTGCTGCTCGCCGGGGAGGTCGACCCGGGCGCCCCGCCGCCCGCGGTGGCCGACTTCGCCGCACTGTTCCCGCGCGCCGAACTCGTCGTACAGCCCGGAGCCGGGCACTTCCCGTGGCTGGACGACGCGGAGCGGTTCCGGTCTGCCGTCATGGCCTTCCTGGGCGGCCGCTAGCATCGCCACCGTGACGGACTGGGAGATACGGCGGGCGTCAGCGGCGGACGTCGAGGCGGTGGCCGAGCTGCGTGCCGTGGTGCTGAGGGCGGATCTGGAGCGCCTGGGCCGCTACGACGAGCACCGCGTACGGCAGCGGCTGCGCGACGGGTTCTCCCCCCCCACACACCTGGGTGATCGAGGTGGCCGCCGGCGGGGTGCGTGGCGCTGCGGCCGGCGCCGGACGCCCGGTGGCTGGAGCACTTCTACCTGGACCCGGACCTCCAGGGCAGAGGCATCGGCTCGGCCGTGCTGAGGATGCTGCTGGAGCGCTGCGACCGTGACCGTGCCGTCGTCCGGCTGAACATGCTGCGGGGGAGCCGGGCCCGGGAGCTGTACGAGCGGCACGGTTTCACGGTCGAGTCCGCGGACGCGGTGGACATGTACATGGTGCGCGAGCCGGCTCCGGCCGGTCAGGGCGTGTCGGCGTAGCGGCTGTGCGCGCGCACGACCATGATGGCCACGGCGTCGTCGCCCCGGAGGTGAGTGGGCCGTTCGGTCAGTCGGAGTACCGCACTGCCTGCCCGGTTCCGGGCGCACGCCGACTGCCGAGGTCAACGTGATGCGGTGGTCATGCCCTGGGCACGCACGACAGCTGCCCGCAGGCCGTCGTCGCGCCGTCGGCGCTGAGCCTGCTCTACCCGCACAGCGGCATCGTGGGGTACCCGCGTGAGGAGTTCCTCCACCAGCTGGCCGACGAGTCGGAGGTGGAGATCCGCGCCTGTCTGGACGCGGGCGCGCATGTCGTCCAACCCGACTTCGACGAGGCCCGCCTCTCCCTCGAGCTCGACCCCGGCGGAGGGCTGCTGGACAGCTTCGTCGACCTGAACAACCAGGTGCTGGCCCGCTTCTCCGAGAGCGAGCGGACCCGGATCGGGGTCTACAGCGGGCCCGGCGCCGACCATGACTCCACGCACAGCCTCGACGTCGACTACCTCGAGCTGCTGCCCCGGCTCTTCCGGCTCACGGCGGGCAACGTCTACCTCCAGCCGGCCGGCGAGGCCGACCCGGACCGCGTCCTGAGAGCCATCGCCGACCAACTCCGCCCCGGCATCAGGGTCTTCCTCGGCGTGACCGACCCGAACGACCCGCGCGTCGAGACCGCCGAAAAGGTGCGCGACCGGGTACTGCGGGCCGCCAGGCACATCCCGGTCGACCAGCTGGGCACCTGCGACGACGCGGGTTTCGCCCCCTTCGCCGACGACACCTCCACATCACGCGACACCGTGTTCGCCAAGATCCGCGCCCGCGTCGAGGGAACCGCACTCGCCGCAAGGGCCCTCGGAGGCCACGGCTAGACAATCCATCTCTCTGCCTCGACGACGGGCCCGGATGACGGCGGCCGCGGGGCAGTGAGGTCAGCACGGCCGTGCGGGTCGGTGTGTCACCGGCGTGCACGGCCGTCCCTGCGATCCGTCGGCGGCCGGGCCTCTCAGCGACGCCGGGCCTGGACCAGCTGGACGATCACCGGGTTGTCCGCGTCAGGGGCGGCGAGGAGTTCGGACGCCTCCACGTCGAAGCCGTGGGCAACCAGCAGTTCCTCCCACAGTTCCGGGGACAGCACCCACGTCCGCACCGCGATGGGCTCCTCGTCACGCAGCCGGATGAAGCCCTGACGCGAGACCACCGCACGGGATGGCCCCTGTCCGTCGGCGTCGGTGTGCAGGGCCGAGAAGACCAGCGGCGCGCCCCGCACCAGTCCGTCGCGCAGCGCCGGCAGCAGGTGATGCGGATCGGCGCAGCCGAAGGTGCGCAGGGCGTACGCGGCCTCGTACGGCTGCCGGGTACGGCAGAGATGCTCGGTGACGTCCGCGCACAGGAAACGGACACCAGGCTCGGCGCCGTGATCGTTCAGTGCGCGCCGGTGCTGGGTGGGGGACAGGTCGACACCGTCCACGAGCGCACCGCAGGCGCGGGCCAGATGGACGGCGTGGTGGCCGGGACCCGAACCGATGTCCAGCACCCGCTTGCCCCGGATGTCCCCGAGGAGCTCCGCGCCCGGGCCCACGCCCGGCCAGAAGCCCCAGTCGATGCGCTCCGGGACGGGTGGCGAGTAACCGCGGTCCAGTTGGCGTTGGCCGTAGACGGTCCACGCCTGTTCCTCTGCGGAGTGGGGCGTCACAGGTGTCTCCTCTCCGATCGGCGAGTCGGCACGGAGTCGGTGTCCGGAGGGGGCCGAGCGTGGTGCTCATCTCTGGAAGCGTGATCTGCCCAGAGTGACCTGGTGGCCGACCATGCTGATCTCGACGCCGTCCGAGGTCGAGCGTGCCGCGGTGAAGCCGACGCCGTCCGGGAGCACGACACGCCATGCCGGCGCGCTCTGCTGGGCGGTTCCGGGAATGGTCAGGGCGAGCTCGTTTCCCTGGGCGAGGAGCGTGCCCGTGCCGTCCACGCCCCTTCCGCCGGCCGTGCCCGTGATCCTGACCTTCGCCGCCTGCTCCGACGAGCCCGGAGCCTGGGACACACGTATGGGTCCGCCGGTGCCGGCCAACCGCGTCACCACGTCGGACAGTTCGTCGTACGACAGTGTCAGTGTGCCGGTGGCGAGGTTCGCCTCGGCGCTGCTGGCCGTCAGTGATGTCACGGTCACGTCGTGCAGGTCGAGCCGGAACCGCTTGATGTGCAGATAGCCGCCCTGGGTGTTGGAGGTTGTGTCGATGGTGAACTGCCCTGCCGTGAGCTTGACATGGCCGAAGCTCTCACTGAACGCCTGCGTCAGGAACGGGAAGCCCTCGATCGACACGTCCACGTGGCTGTCGGTGGTGTTGGCGTAGCCGTACTTCTCCTTGACGAGGCGCGCGGCCTCCTTGTTCGCGAAGTGCACGGCCACCCGGTCGGCGACCGTTAAGAGCACGGCCAGCACGACGACAGTGATCGCCAGGACTTTGACCCATCGACGTTGCATACCGACCCCACCCGTTGTCTCGGCCTCGTGCCGCACATGATCAGTGCCAGAACCGATCATGCACGGTCCGCGGCTCGGACAACAGGCCTGTGGATAACGGTCTGTGGACAACCGCATGGCTCCCCATGCACCCGATGTGGCGCGCGGAGTGCGCCTTCGGCGCGCCATGCGCTTCCCGTGCACCGGGCGTAACCCCGTTGATCATATGAAGAATTCCCGTCCGTTTTTCGCGTGGGAGTAATTGCGGAATTCCCAGGACAGGAGCGGGTCACCAGAGGAAGGACGAAGGTGGAGGTCGAACACTTGCTGGCCGATTGTCTCCGGGATGCGCGTGACATTTCCCTGGGTACGGTGCCTGTCGTCCCCGAGGGGCCCGCCTACGCGGCAGCCCGCCGTGCCTTTCTGACGGCGGGCCTGTCAGCGGTGCGCGTGGGGGTGCCGGAGTCGGGCTGGGTTCAGGTCAATCTCGCACCCCGCCCCTCGGCCTGGCACCGGACGTACCGCTTCCTCGCCGACACGGCCCGCGACCTGATCGCCTCGGGCACGGTGGATTCCTTCTTCTTCATGCACAAACCGCCAGGCTTGCGCGTCCGGTTCGAGGCCCGCAAACCCGAACACAGCCTCCTGCGAGCAGTGTTGGCGCGCCGACTGCGCGAACTCGACGGGCAGGCCGCTCCGCCCGTCTTCGGGGTGTACGAGCCGGAGACATATCTCTTCGGCGGCCCGCGGTCGATGCGGCTCGTGCACGAGCTGTTCACGGTGGACTCCCTCGCCTGGCTCGACCACCACACCGACGACGGTCAAGCAGCGCTCGCGGACTGGCGGTTGTCCCTGGTGCTGCTCGGTGAACTCCTGGGCGGGCTCGGTGTCGTCGGCTGGGAGCACCGAGGGGTGTGGGAGGTGGTGCGCGACGACACCGGGCGCAGGCTGGGCACCGGGCTGGACGGAGACACCCGCCGCGCCGCGGCCGGAATCCTGGACGCGTGGCGCACCGGCCCCCGCGCGCTGCTGGACCCCCTACCCGACAAGCGCCGCGCAGCGGTCGAGGCCCACGCGGACGCGGTGCGCCGGGGTGCCGAGCGCTGGCGCACCGGGTACTTCGAGTCCGGTGACGCGACCGTCGGCCCTCGCCGCGCCGCGGCCTACTACGTGATCTTTCACTGGAACCGCGGACGACTGTCCCTCGCCCGGCAGAGCCTGCTGACGCACGCCCTCGCCGGCGACGGGAGGTGCTGACATGAGCGAGGACCTGATGCTGGGCGGCACCGCACTGCTGAGAGTGGCCGGGATGCCCTTGGCGGCCTGGGCGGCGGCGGGCAGCCCGGACTTGTTCGCCCGCCTCACCGAGCACGCCCGCGCCGGCGAACGACGCGCTGAACGCGCCCGCGCACTGGCCGAAGGGCTCGGCGTCACCGTCGTACCCCACCCCGAACTGACCGCCGCCGACCGGCGCGCCGTACTCGCCCTGCGCCGACGGCTGCACTCCGGCGCCGCACCGCGCCCGGCGGACTGCCGGCTGCTGGAGGGCTTACCCGCCGCCCGGGACCTCGCGCGGGACGCCGCCCGGCTGCGCCGGGACACCGAGACGGCCGACGAGATCCTGCGCGAGCTGGAGCGGACGGTGACCGCCGATCGCGTGCGGGTGGGGGAGCTGGGCTGGTCGCTGGTGGGTGCCACCCCGGTCATGCGGGCGTTCCTCCGCGAGGCGGCGCCGGGGGTGTCCGCGGACATCGTCCGGCGGCTGGCCGAGGGCGAGTCCTGGAACGGGCAGCGGCTGCGCAAACGCGGGGCATACCTGTGGCGGGCCCTGGGACGGGCCGCGGCGAAGACGACCCCGCGCGGATGGGCCGGCCAGGTCGTCCCGCTGCCGGTCGCCACGGCGGCCGCGGGTGGCGAAACCGGCGACGGCCCCGCGCCACCGCTCATCCCGCCCGGGACGGCGCTCGGCGCGCTGGCCGCCGAGGCCGTGGAGAACGTCCATCTGCTGCGTGGCCGGCTCGGCACCCTGGACCTCAGGGCAGCCGGCCCCGCGACCGTCCTCGCCCCCGCGCCGCTGCACTTCCTCGACCCGGCAGGCATCGGCACGGACACCGGCACCGGGGTGGTGCGCTGCTGGGTGATCGACCCGTGCGAGCACGGCAGGATGCGCCAGGTCGTCCTCCGGCGCACCCGGCCGCTGGACGCCGTACTCGCCCAACTGGCTGAGGGGCCACGCCAGTTGGGAGATGTCGAGGCGGCCCTGCTCGGCACGGCGGCGATCCGGGCGGCCGACCCCGGCCCCGCCGTGCTGCGCGGCTTCCTCGCCCACCTGGTCGAACTCGGCGTACTCCAGGTCTGCGCGGCCCCACGCCGCCGCAGCACGGCATGGGCCCCCGCGGAGCGGGTGCGCGAGCGCGACGCCCTCCCTCGTCCGGTCCCCACACCGGCCGCCGACCACGAGACCGTCCGCCGTGCCTGCCCGCCCGCCGCCGACGCCGCATCGATGAGCGAGGCCCCGACCGCCCCATCCGCCCGACCCGCCGGTCCCGCGTCCGCGCCCGTCGGCGATGCCGACGCCTGGTTCATCGACTCGTACCGCACCGTCTCGGCCGCGGTCCCCGCAGAGGCGGTCGAGCGCGCGCAGCGCGGGCTGCGGATCGCCGCCCGTGTGGCCTGGCTGCGGGACGCGGACCGGTTCCCCGCCCCGAATGCCGGCCCCCTGCCCCCGGAACTGGCCGCGCTCGACGAACGGCCGCGGCCCCTCGGCGAGATCCTCGCCCGCAATCTGCCGGACGGCGCCTGCCCGCCACCCCCGCCGCAGACCATGCGCCGGTACACCGGCTGGCACCCCGCCGAGACCGAAGGCTCCGGCTACGCCCGGCTGCTGGCCCACCTGGCCGCCCACAACGGCGAGGAACAGGTCGACCTGGACGACGTCCTGCTGGACGCCCTCGGTGCGCCACCGGCCGGCACGGCGCTGCCGCCCTGGCCCCTGGACTGCCTGTTACGTCCGCTGCCACGCCCCGGTCCGGTCGCGGTGCTGGAGACGGCCTCACCCGCGGGCATTCTGGACGCCCGGTTCGCCGACGCGCTGCACACCCTGTACGGCGGCTACGGGAGCCCGAGCGGCTACCGGGCCTTCCTCGCCGGTGTGGAGCGGCTGACGGGCGCGCGGTTCGTCGAGCTGCTGGTGCCCCCGCTGGCCGAGCGTGCCGCCAACGCCGTACGACGTCCCGTCGTCACCGGGTGGTGGACCGGCGATCCGGACCCGGCGCCGTACCAGGGACCGGCCGGTTCGGCCGCCCGCTATCTGCCGCTGGACCGGATCACGCTCCACCGCGCCGGCCCGCAGGTGATCGCCGAGGCCGACGGGCGGCGCATCCTGCCTGTGCATCACGCCACCCGTTCGCCTCTGCCTCCCTACGACGTCCTGGTACGACTGCTGATGGCAGCCGGCCACCCCGCCGCCTCGCGGGTGATCCGGCTGGACAGCCTGGCCGAGGCGTTTCCCGGCGCCGAACGACTGCCCCGGGTGACCGTCGGCGGGGAGCTGGTCGTCAGCCCGGCCCTGTGGCGGGTGCCACGAGCCCGTCTGTGGCGGCCCGGCGACAGTGACCTGGACAAGGTGCGCGCCCTCGCCGCCCTCAGGCACTCGGCCGGCCTGCCCCGCTTCGCGTTCGTACGCGCCGTACCGCAGGCGAAACCGGTACCGGTCGACTTCGAGGCGCTGACCGCCCTGCATCTGCTGGACCGGATCGGCGCGCACCAGCCCGGACCGGAACTCCTGGTCGAGGAGATGCTCCCCGCGCCCGGCCAACTGCTGCTCCACGACCCTCTGCACGGGGGCGCGGCCGTGGCCGCCCAACTGCTGCTGAGACTTCCCTACGACCGCAGCGCCGGAGAACTCGCGGCACTCGCCGCCACCGCACTGCGCGGCACATCAGATCTCCCCGGAGTGCTCGCCCCCGGCGGGCGGACCGTCTCCGGGGCGGCCAACACCCATCCCGTCCTGAAGGAGGACAGCAATGCCCACGACCATGGAACTCTCCGACCTCGACACCCTCATCGGTGACCTGGACGCCCGGATCACCGAGAGCACCCTGCCGACGGCGGAGGCCAGCAGCAATGGCTGTAGCGGTGTCTGCACGGTCATCGTCTGCGACACGGTGGTGATCTGCAGCGGCTTCGTCTGCTGACGGCCCGCCAGCACACCTCTCCCGAGTGACGGCCTCAGGGCGCGGCAAGGGTGCCCCGAGGCCTGCCCGAGATGGTCTCATGCCGCGAGCGATCGTGGCGTGAGACCGCGGTACCGGCGTCCCGCCCGGCCCCTTCCGATCCCACCCGGGCGGGGCGCCGGTCGGCTCTCGGGCCGTGGCTCCGGGCGCGCTCGAGAGTCGTAACTCCGCACCTCCCGAGGAGATGCCATGTCGCAGGGCACCCACCACGCCCCGTACACCGGCACCGCCGTCACGGCACTCGCCGGCCGGCTCCTGGCCGCCTGGGCCGCCGGTCCGGGCGACGGTGCCGCACCTGCCGAGCATCCGTCCGATCCCGGAATCCCCGTCCTGGCGGCCCTGTTGCACGACGTGGGGGAGCGGGGCAGCGGCGGGACGGCGGCCCGCGCGGTGGCCGTGTGGGCCCGCACTGCCGGGCAGGGGCCAGGCCATTTCGGCCTGTACGACGGCGGACTGGCCGGAACCCTCGTGGGCCTGCGCCTCGGCGCCCGGCTGCACCCCCCACTGCACCCGGTTGCCGACCGGTTGCGCGACCAGCTCGTCCGCACCGCGCCGACCCGGGGCCGGCGGCGCGACCATGTCTCCTTCCCCGACTACGACTTGATCGTCGGACCCTCCGGCATACTGCTCGCGCTGTGCGCCGGAGCCCGGCCGGAACCGGCCGAACTCGAGCCGTTCGCCGACCATCTGGCAGGACTGTGCGACGCGGACGACCTGCCACGACTGCGGACGGCGGGCTATGCCGGACATCCGCATCTGGACTGGTTGGACGGACGGATCAACACCGGCATGGGGCACGGCACGGCCGGGGTCGTCGCCGCGCTCACCGCCGCCGTCCGCCACCTGGGACCGCGCCCCGACCTGACCCGCGCCCTCCGCCACGCCACCCGATGGCTGATGCGGCAGTCCTACGACGACGCCCGCTCCATCCGCACCTGGGACGGTGCCGGGCTCGAGGGACCGCCGCCCACCGAGCCCCGCGCCCGCCAGGCCTGGTGCTACGGCACGCCGGGCGTGTCCTGGGCGCTGTGGGACGCGGCGGACGCGCTGGGCGACCGGGAGGCGGCCGCCTGGGCCGCCGGGGCCTTCACCACGCTCGCCGAACACTACGACGAGAGCTTCCACCTCTTCGGCGACCGCCCCGCCGACCTCCTGGCCCTGTGCCACGGCGCGGCGGGCGTGCTGGCCGTGGCCGACGCCTTCGACCACCACGCCCGCCTCCCGGCCGCGGCCGAGTTGAAGGCCCGCCTGCTCGGCCACCTGCTGACGCGCTTGTCCGAGCTGCACGGCCTCGGCCAGGAGACCAGGGGACTCCTCGGCGGTGCGGCGGGCGCGCTGTGTGCCCTGCTCACCGCGGCACAGGGCGCCTCGCGGACCTGGCTGCCCTGTCTCGGGCTGCGCTGAGCAGCGGCATCTGAAGGAACGTCATGGGCGTGCGGCAGCCGTGCCGTCGCCGATGTGCAGGACCGCGTCGGCCGTGTCGAGCGTGGCCTGGTCGAGCGGGAAGTAGCCCTGCCGCGGGGTGGTGTCGGTCCGGGTGCGGGCGGGGGTGAGTGTGGTGGGTGAGGTCAGGCCCCATACGGGGACGCGGGCCTGGAGCAGACCCTCGTAGGTGCCCGGTTCGGGATCGCCGAGGCCGATGGCTTCGCTGCGGCCCAGGCTGCCCGCGACGAAGCGATACCGCTGGCCGAGCAGGCGCGCCGCGACAGAACCGGCGCCCCACCAGTCGGCCCCCACGTCGCCCATGCGCCAGCCGCTCAGGTTGCGCTGTAGATGGACGTTGTGCGCGAAGACCAGGGTGGCGCCCCGCTCCGCCTCGATCTCCCGGATGTCCAGCAGGTTCTGGGCCATGAGGGCGTCCCGGGTGGCCAGCAGCGCGGTGATCCGGGGGCTGGTGTCGAGGGGTTGTCGTGCCGACTCCTGGTGGTAGCGCAGCAGGCCGAGGCCGGCGGTGAGGTGGGTCCTGGCCCTGAGCCACCGCTCGCGTGAGGTGGCCTCGATCAGTTCGGGCGCGCGGGTGTAGAGCGAGGTGAGCATGTCGTCCGCGATCAGGCGCAGCTTGTCGGCCTCCGCCGTGGCCCCGGGTGACATGGCCGGGTCCAGGACCGCCTCCGCGCGGCTCCACCGTTCGTCGTCGCCGGCGAGGCCGGTGAGGTCGAGGTCGAGGTCCAGATAGGCGCGGGCGTGTTCGAGGTAGGTGCGCGGGCTGGGTGCGCTGTAGTTCTCGGTCGGGGCGTCGAAGCCGTGGAAGGCCAGCCGTTCCTCCGGCGGCCGGTTCCGGTTGTGCTCCCGCATCCAGGTGATCAGCCGCCTGTTGGGGTCCAGTGTGCCGAAGTCGTGGGAGAAGCCGTCGCTCAGCACCGTGTCCAGGCTGCCGGTTCCCTCCTGGACGTAGTCGTTCACGGCGAGGGCGGCCACGCGGTCGGTCTCGAGGGCGATGGACCGGAAGCCGCGCTCGACCAGCTCGGCGAACAGATGGTTGCGGACCCGGCCGAAGGCGGGCTCCTGGTGTGTCGGCTCGCCCAGCGCCAGGAGCTCGCACGAGGGGGTGATGAAGTCTCGGATGTCCTGAGTCATGAGCCTCAAGCGTATCCCTGAAAGATCGGTTGAGACTTTGGGGAAGTTCTACGCTCGTCTCTTCCACAGACCGGTGCTGTAAAGTCTCAACCGGTGAGCAGCTTCCGACCGACCGACCTCGCGCGCGAGCACGGCATCTCGACCCAGGCGGTCCGCAACTACGAGCGGGACGGGTTCATCCCTCCCGCCGAGCGCACACAGAGCGGCTACCGGATCTACACCGAGGTGCACGTGGCCGCGCTCCGCGCCTTCCTCGCGCTCGTCCCGGCGTACGGGCACGCGACCGCCGGCCAGATCATGAACGCGCTCCACCGGGACGGGCTCGACGACGCCCTGACGATCATCGACCGGGGGCACAGCCAGTTGCTGCGCGACCGGGACACCCTCGACGCGGTGCGGACAGCGGCGCCGCATCTGACCGCCGAGTCCGGCGCGGCTCCGGCACCGTCCCCGGCCCTCGGCCCCCGAACCGTCGGCGAACTCGCGCACCGGCTCGGCATCACCCCGGCGACCGTGCGCAACTGGGAGGAGGCCGGCATCCTCCACCCCACCCGGGACCCGGTCACCGGATACCGCGTCTTCGACCCCGCCGACATCCGCGACGCCGAGCTGGCACACCTCCTGCGGCGCGGGGGCCATCCGCTGGACCACATCGCCATGGTCGTCCAGCAGATCCGGACAGCGGGCGGCACGGACGCCCTGGCCGCCTCACTGGAGTCCTGGCAACGCAAACTCACCGCACAGGGCCTGGCCATGCTGCGGGCGGCCACACAACTCGACGTCTACATGGGCTTTCTCAACCTCGACAAGTGAATTCCCGGACGGTTGAGCTAAGTTGACATCTGTCATTGTCTGGGGGAGAACGGCGTGACGGACGGGGAACACGGCGAGAGTGCGGAAGTGCGTGAGGCGCGGCGGCTGCTTGCCACCGAGTGGCGTACCGACGCCGACGCGATACTGGAAGGGGCGCGGCGACTGATCGCGCTGGGTCCGCGGTATGCCGAGGAGGCGGTCACGCGGCTCGGACTCGTCTTCTCGAGCAACCAGCATGTCGGGTCCGCTCGGCGTATCGAGGCCGCTCGTATCCGCGCGTCCCTCGGCGGCGACCACGTCAAAGGCGCCGCCGGCTCCCTGCGGCTCGTCGCCCATGAGTACCGCGGTTACGTCGAGCAGTGGGAGAACATCGACGGCGCGTACGCGCTGGCCCGGCTTGCACCGCAGTACGTCGCCCAGGGCGCCTGGCTGCTGCGGGACATGCTCTGCTCCTCCGTCCAACACCTGGACGACTGGGACCGGGCCTACGCCCTGCCGCGTCTGGCCGCGCTGAGAGGGGCCGGCTTCCCGCCCGAACTGCCGTATGAGGGACGGGAGTTCCCCGTGCACGGTCTCGCGCACGGGGCCGAGGAGCGCTGGCTCGAAGGGTGGGGCACGGTGAAGGGCGACCCTGAACAGCCCTTGTGGTACGTCAGCCACGGGTACCGTACGGCCGCGGGAGCCACCGTCGTCGTGTCGACCTGGCGGCCCGTCGACATCAACCGGTATGGCTTTCACGGGCTCCAGCAGGCTCTCGCCCAGGCTCGCGTCGACAGCCTCGCGGGCGCCCTGCACCTTGCGTTTCCAACGGACCCCGGCCAATTCGCGTTCCCGGCCGGTCCCGACGGGAACCCTGAGGCCGAGGCGGCCTTCCGCGAGGCGGGGCTGGTCAGGCCGGGATACACGTGGCCGACGACGCTCGGCATCGAAGTGGACGGGCGACGGGCCGAGTTCGAGATCCAGTGGGCCGGCGACGCCTGGGCCGCCGCCGCGGAGGTCGGCCCGCTCGTGATCGGTGTCTACGGCCGGGGCGGTGAACCCGGCACGGAGCCGCTCGTCCGCGTCCTGCCCTAGGCACACCTACGGCGGTCCCGTCCCGCCTCAGACCCGGCGCGGGCCGGACGGGACCGCCGTGTCCGGGGTCAGAACTCGTCGGCGCCGTTGCGCAGTTCGTAGGTCCAGTAACCGGTCTTCGCGGCGGCCTCGTCGACCGCGACACCGCCAGCCGGAGCGGACACGACGACGCTGCCCTCGGCCGGGCCGTCGGCGGCGAAGAGGTTCACGTTGAACTGGCTGACGACCTTGGCGTCCTCGTGCGCACCGCCCAGGGCGATGCGCACGTTCGCGTAGGCCGGGGCGCCCGGGGTGAGGACGACCGGGGTGCCCGGGTCGCTCTTCGGGACCGCGGGGATGTCCTTGGACGTGTGGATGTCACCGAAGGCGATCAGCGGGTACCGGTACAGGCGGCAGGAGTGGCCGGAGGTGTTCCTGGCGGTCAGCACCAGGTGCGCGGTCGGCGTCTCGTCCGCCTTCGCCGCGGTGATCCGTACGTCACCGGCGGTGCAGGCGGGGGCCTGAGCGGCAGACTTCCCCGTTCCGGCCGTCGTACCGCCGCCGGTGCCGGAGCCGGAGTTCTTCCGGTCCTTGGCGGCGTTCTCGGCCGTCGTCCCCTTGTCCCCCGATCCAGCCGAGCCGGCCGCGCCGGTGCCGTCCGGGTGCGTCTGCCGCGCGGAGGGCTGTGGCGCGGTGCCGCTGCCCTCGTCCTTGGTGCCGGTGCCGTTGCCGTTGCCGGAACAGGCGGTCAGGCCGAGCGAGAGGGCCGCGGCGGCGGCGACGACCAGGGTGGTGGTCGTGCGGTGGTTGCGCATGGTGGTACTCCCCGTAGCGGTGCTGTGATGGTGACGGTCGCGGTCGACGACCGCATGTGGTGCCCCAAGCTTCCAGGCCCGCGCTGTCGCCCCGCTCACGCACCGCTAACGTCCCGCTGCCAGCCGCGACAGCAGCTCCGCCGCCCGTTCCGAGCCCTCGGTGAACCCGGCCGCGTCCGCCGCCCGGGTCGCTCCGCGCAACTGGTCGGCGGCCTCCTCGACGCGGCCGAGCCCGGCCAGCGCCTCGCCCTGGACGATCTGCAACTGGGCCCGGCCGACGACGGCGTACGGCGAGACGAGTCCGGCCGCTTGCCGGGCGTGGGTGAGCGCCGCCTCGTACCGGCCCGTGCGCAGACAGTGCCGGGCCAGGTGCTGAAGGGTCAGCACCTGGGTGGAGGGGTGGCCGGTGCGGGCCGCGAGCGCGGCGGCCCGGGAGATGAGCCGTCCGGCACGCTCCCGCTCGCCCGTGGCGTCCAGGACGGCTCCGAGATTGACGTACGCGATCGCCTCGCTGATCTCGTCGCCCGCCCGGGCGGCCAGCGCCGGCGCCTGCTCCAGGTGGACGAGGGCCTCGGCGCTGCGGCCCTCCTCGTGCAGGATCCAGCCGAGCAGCGCCCGGGTGCGCGACTGCGCGTCGAGATCGCCCGCGCGCTCGGCCGAGTCCAGCCCGGCCTGGAGCAGCGGGGTCCAGCCGTCCCGGATCCGCCACAGCATCAGCGGCCACTGCACGAGGGCGAGCCGCCAGGCCCGGTCGTGCAGGCCGAGGCCGGCCGCGGCGGCCACCGCCCCCTCCAGTGCCTGCCGTTCGGCGACGTACCAGGCGAGGGCGGCGGCCCGGTCCTCGAACTCCCGGACGGCCGCCGGGCGGTGGGCGTCGGAGGGCAGGGTGTAGCAGGGCTGCGAGCCGGGTTCGGCCGCGGCGTCGGCGGCGAGCCCGGTGTAGAGGTAGTGGTCGATGAGGCGGCGCAGGCCCTCGGGTTCGGCCTGCGAGGCGAGTTGACGGGCGTAGAGACGGACCAGGTCGTGCGGTGCCCAGCGGCCGGGCACGGACTCGGTGAGCAGATGGGCGGCGGCCAGCCGGTCCAGGTCGGCCGACGCCTGCGCGGGGGTGGTTCCGGTGAGCGCGCTCGCCGCGAACCGGTCCAGGTCCGAGCCGGTGTGCAGGCCGAGGGCGCGGAACATTCGGGCGGCCGCCTCGGGCAGTTGCTGCACGGTGAGGCGCAGGGCGGCCGCGACCCCGGTGTCCTCGACGTTCAGCAGCCCCAACCGGCCCTGTTCGTCCGCCAGTTCGTGGACCATGGCGGCCAGTGTCCAGCCAGGGCGCTCCGCCAGCCTGGCCGCCGTCACCCGCAGCGCCAGCGGGAGACCGTCGCACAGCCCGGTCAGCCGTAGGGCCGCGTCGGGTTCGGCGGCGATCCGCTCCTCGCCGAGGACACTGGCGAGCAGCGCCGCCGCGTCGGCCGGCGGCAGGTGGCCGAGCAGGACGGGGCGGGCGGCGTCGGTGGCGATCAGGCCGGTGAGCCGGTCCCGGCTGGTGACCAGCGTCGCGCAGTGGTCGCCCCCGGGCAGCAGCGGCCGTACCTGCTCGGAGGAGCGCGCGTTGTCGAGTACGACGAGCAGCCGACGCCCGGCGGTCAGCGAGCGGAACAGCGCGCCGCAGGCTACGGCGGTCTCCGGGACTTCCTCCGGTGGAACACCCAGCGCCGGCAGGAACTCCCGCAGTACGGCGGCCGTGTCGGGCGCCGGGGTGTCGCTGAAACCGCGCAGGTCGGCGAAGAGCCGGCCGTCGGGGAAGGCGGCCCGTCGCCGGTGGGCCCAGTGGAGGGCGAACGCGGTCTTGCCGACCCCGGCGGGCCCCGTGATCAGGCAGACGGGCGCGTCCCCGTCGGCCACGGCCCGGTCGAGTCCGGTCAGTTCGGCCTCCCGGCCGGTGAACCCGCGTGGCGGCCGGGGCAGCAGCTCGGGGACCTGCACGTCGGTGGTCGGCGTGGGACGGGCGGCGGGTACGGGGGCGGGCTCGGCGGCACGCAGCAGGGTGGCGTACGCCTCGGCGAGCGCCTCGCCGGGGTCGACACCGAGTTCCTCGGCGAGCAACCGCCGGGTGCGGTAGTACCAGTTGATCGCGTCGGACTGCCGGCCGGAGCGGCCGAGCGCCAGCATCAGCGCGGCGGCCAGGGACTCGCGCAGCGGGTGCGCGACGGCCTCCGTGCGCAGGACGGCGGCCGCCTTGCCGTGCTCGCCGAGCCTGCCGTACGCCTCGGCCAGCGCCTCCACCGAGGCCAGCCGCAGGTCCTCCAGGGCACCGGCCGCCGCCTCCAGCGGTCCGCTGCGCACGGTGCCGGTGAGCGCGGGCCCCTGCCAGCAGGCCAGGGCGTCCCGCAACATCCGTACGGTGTCGGCGGGTTGGCGCTGGGCGCGGGAGAGCGCGACCAGTTCCTCGAAGCGGTGGGCGTCCACCAGGGACTCGGGTATCCGCAGCTCGTAGGCCGTGCCCTGGGTGGCGAGTTCGATGCCGTAGTCCCGCGCAGCGTGCTCGGCGAGCAGGGCACGCAGGCGGGACACGTGCCCTTGGAGGACCGTCTTGAAGTGGGTGGGCGGCTCGTCCTCCCACAGGGCGGCGGTCAACTGGTCCACGCTCACCGCGGTGTTGGGTCTGAGCAGCAGCATGGCCAGGAGGCTGGAGCGCTTCGCCGGACCCGGGGCCAGATCACCGCTCCCGGTGATCACAGCCACGGATCCGAGCAGCCGGAACTCCATCTGAATGCCTCCCCCGAGTCGCTCCCCGCCAGGAGGTGAGGATACGTGGGCGGGGCACTCACTCCTGGTGGAGGATCCCGGGAATGGCCTGATCGGAGGGGTGGGCCGGTGGGCCCTCGGGGTGACGCGGGCGTCCGTCCTCCCGTGCCGCCCGCGCCGGGGCGGCGGCTCAGCTCGCGGTGTGGAAGTAGTGCCCCTTGTCGAGGTCGTCCAGGAGGCCGGGGTGGGTCGGCTGCCAGTCGAGGAGGTCACGGGTGAGGGCGCTGGACACCGGGACGTCCAGGCCGACGAAGCCGCCCATCCAGCCGAAGTGCTCCGTCGCGGCCTCGGGGGCCACCGAGGTCACCGGTACACCGAGGTGGCGCCCGATCACCTCGGCGACCTCGCTGAGGGCGACGCCCTCCTCGGCGACGCCGTGCAGGACGGAGCCTGCGGGCGCCTTCTCGACGGCCAGGCGGAACAGCCGGGCGGCGTCGAGTCGGTGGACGGCCGGCCAGCGGTTGGTGCCGTCGCCGAGGTAACCGGAGGCGCCCCTGGCGCGGGCGGTGGCGATCAGCGTCGCCATGAATCCGTTGTCCCCTTCGCCGTGGCAGGTCGGGGAGAGCCGCACCACGGACGAGCGGACGCCGCGCGAGGCGAGATCGAGCACCGCCAGGGAGGTGGCGGCCCGGACCGACATGGGCGAGGCGTCGAGCGTCGGCAGGTCCCGTTCCGTCGTCAGCCGGCCGGGTGCCAGACCGGCCACGCCGGAGGCCAGGACGAAGGGGCGGTCCGTGCCGGCGAGCGCCTCGCCGAAGGCGTCGACGGCACGACGGTCGGCTTCGGCCGCGCCCCGGAAGTCGCCGGAGAAGGCGATGTCGTGCTTGAAGGCGAGGTGGATGACCCCGTCCGAGGCGGCGGCCGCCTCCCGCAGGACGCCGAGGTCGTCGACGGTGCCCCGTGCGACCTCGGCGCCGGCCTCGGTGAGCGCGGCGGCGGAGGCGTCGGAGCGGGCGAGGCCGACGACCCGGTGTCCGGCGTCGAGAAGTTCGGGAACGACGGCGGATCCGATCCAGCCGGAGGCGCCGGTCACGAAGATGCGCATGGGAAACCCCAAAGAGTCGATGTCAGTGACTGTCATAGACGGTACACCTCGATGTCAGTCCCTGTCATCACGTAAGATCGGCGCATGGGTAGATGGGAGCCGGACGCGCGCGGGCGCCTCGCGAAGGCCGCACTGGAGCTCTACGGCGAGCGCGGGTACGAGCAGACCACCGTGGCGGAGATCGCCAAGCGGGCCGGGCTCACCGAGCGGACCTTCTTCCGGCACTACGCCGACAAGCGCGAGGTGCTGTTCGCCGGCTCCGGTGAGCTGGAGGACCTGTTCGTGCGCGCGGTCACGGGCGCTCCGGAATCCGCGCCGCCGCTCGACGCGTTGTCGCTCGGGCTGTACGCCGCTGCCGAGTTGTTCACCGACCGGCGCGACTTCGCCCGCGCACGGCACGCGGTGATCACGGCCAACGCGGAACTGCAGGAGCGTGAGCTGATCAAGCTCGCCTCACTCACGTCGTCCCTCGCCGCCACCCTGCGCCGCCGCGGCGCGCCGGAAACGACCGCGAGCCTGGCCGCCGAGGCGGGGGTCGCCGTCTTCAAGGTCGCCTTCGAACGCTGGATCGCGCCCGGCGAGGAACGCCTGATGGCGGAGCTGACGCGGGAGTCGCTGGACGAACTGAAGGCGGTGGCCTCCGGCGGTCAGGCGGTTCCTGTCGAGCCGGCTGACTGACCTCGGGTGGTCGGCCGGGGGCTTGCTGCCAAGGCTCCGCCGAACTCACCGATGACGGGCTTGAGTTGCCGACCGAGGCGGCTCCGGGGCATGTCGCCGCCGCCGAACTCCCCTGCCTGTGCGGTGATATGGAGAAGCCGCAGCTGGACCGTAAGATAACGATCTGCTGACGGCTCGCGCACATCTCCATGGAATGTACATACGATCCGGCACATGAACAGAGCTGTGAAGATCGGCCTCGCCGGTACCTGCACCGCGCTGCTCGCTCTGGGGGGAATCGGTACGTACAACCTCGTCCACGGCCTGACCTCCGGTGACGCGGGCGACGCCAAGCCCAAGGAGGGGAGCACCTTCGACGCGTCGGAGCTGTCGAGCACGCCACCGACAGGCGCCGAGGCGGTGAAGCTGACCCGTGCGTTCCTGGACAGCTGGTCCCGGCAGCACCTCGACGGCGCGGCGAGAGACACCGACGTACCGGACACCGCGTCTCAGGCACTGCGGGACTACACGGGCGGCCTGCGGCTGAAGAAGCTGTCGTTCGACCACATCGTCGCCGTCGGGCCCTCGCAGGTGACGCCCGGCGCCACCAAGGTCACCTTCGACGTCACCGCCCAGGTGGCGGGCGGCACGTGGAACTACTCCAGCGCGGTCGCCGTGGTGAAGAGCACCCACGGTCAGACGGCGGTGCACTGGAACAACTCGGTGCTCTATCCAGGCATGAAAGACGGCCAGTCGCTGATCGCCGGCAAGCTGCCCGCCGACCCGAACGCCAGCAAGGTCGTCGCCGGCGACGGCAGGACGGACCTGTCCGGCTTCCCGTCCCTGCGGGACATCACGGCCACGATCCGCAAGAACGCCAAGCCCACCGGAGGCAGCGCCGGGACGGGCGTCGCCGTGGTCGACGGGGACGGCGGGGCCGTGGAGACGGTGAAGGTCTTCACCAAGGGGCGCACCCCGGTGATCAGGACGACCATCGACGCGGGCCTTCAGAAGGTGGCCGAGGAGGCGGTGAAGGACGCCCACCTCCAGGGCAAGCCCGCCGGGACCGTGGCGCTCGACTGGCGCGACGGGCACATCCTCGCCGTCGCGCACACGGGCGAGGACGGGGACATCGCCATCAACGGCATCAAGTCACCCGGCTCCACGATGAAGATCATCACCGCGGCGGCCCTCTTCGACCAGGCGGGTCTCACGCCGAACAGCCCGGCGCCGTGCGCGGACTCGCTGGTGGCCAACAGCCAGCTGTTCCACAACGACCCCGGTGTACGGGCCGATCCGGGTTCCTCGCTCGCCCAGGCGTTCACGGTGTCGTGCAACACCTCGTTCATCAAGGACGGGTTCCGCCACCTCGTCCGCGACGGCGACGCCTCCGCCCTGCACGACGAGGCCGTGAACGTCTTCGGCATGGGCAGCTGGTCCATCGGCGGTGGGGTCGCCACCACCGACCCGAGCATCCCGGCGGACGTCCAGGGCGGCGACCAGGCGGCCCAGTTCATCGGCCAGGGCAAGGTCACGGCCACTCCGCTGTTCATGGCGTCGGTGGTGGCGACCGTCCGCAACGCCGGCTTCGAGCAGCCGGTCATCCTGCCCGGCCAGCACCAGGACGCCGCGCCCCGGCCCATCTCGCCCCGCACGGCCGGCTACCTCCAGTCGATGATGCGCACCGTCGCCACCAGCGGCACGGCGGCCCCGCGCCTCGGCGGCCTGGTGGGCGTCGGCGCCAAGACCGGCACCGCCGAGGAAGGCGACCACACCAACGGCTGGCTGACCGCCTACAACTCCCGTATCTCGGTCGCGGCCCTCGTCGAAGGGGGCAGCTCGGGCGTGGACTCGGCCGGGTACGTCGTACGGCAGCTGCTGACGGGAGGCTGAGCGACGGGGCCCGCCCCGGTGCCGACGGGACGGGCGGTACGCCGGGCCGCCGCGTACCGGTGCACCGGGGCATGAGCAGGGCCGGACCGGACGACCACAGCGGGCAGTTCGCGGTCGGCGTGCGCCCGCCCGCGCCCCTCCGCCTGGCGGCTGGTGCTGCGCTGCGTGAGGCGCTCGGGCCGGAGTGCGGGACGCCGATCACCGGCTGAGGGTGCTGTCACACGGTCGCCATGAGCTTGTCATGCGGGAGCCGGAATGCCCGTGGCCCGTACGCCGGTTGCCCCGGGTATGACCATCGGAGCAGCGCTCTTCCTCCAGCACCCCATCGACACCGTGGTACGGCACGCCCGGGAGGCCCGTGAGGCCGGACTGCACTCGGCGTGGTTCGGGCAGACCTTCTCGTACGACTCTCCGGCGCTCGCCGCGATCGTCGGACGCGACGTGCCCGGCCTCCAGGTCGGCACCGCCGCGATCCCCGTCTTCGGCCGCCATCCGCTGATCGTCGCCGGCCAGGCGCAGACGGCCCAGGCGGCCACCGGCGGCCGCTACCACCTCGGCCTCGCGCTCGGCACCCAGCACCTGACCGAGACCGGCTTCGGCATCCCGTACGAGCGTCCCGTCGCCCGGCTCCGCGAGTTCCTCACCGCCCTGCGTCCGCTGCTGGAGACGGGCAGCGCCGACTTCCACGGCGAGCTGCTGACCGCGGCCACACCGCTGCCGGCGACGGTCCCGGGTGCCGAACCGCCGGTGCCGATCCTGGTCGCCGCCATGGGGCCACAGGCCCTGCGGGTCTCCGGCGCGCTCGCCGACGGCATCCTTCCGTACCTGGCCGGCCCGCGCGCCCTGGCCGAGCACCTCGTTCCCGCCGTCACCGCCGCGGCCGAGGCGGCGGGCCGGCCGGCGCCCCGGATCGTGGCCTTCGTGCCCGGCGTGGTCACCGCCGACGTCGAGGCGGTACGGGAGCGGGCGACCGAGGCGCTCTCCTTCTACGAGAGGTTTCCGTCGTACCAGCGCGTCATCGGGCTGTCCGGCGGCACCCGGGCCGTCGACCTGGCCGCCATCGGTGACGAGGAGACCGTCGCCGCGGAGGTGCGCCGCTACCGCGAGGCAGGAGCGACGGAGGTGGTGTTCACGGCGACCGATCTGGGCGGCGATGCGGACCGCCGCCGTACCTGGCAGCTGCTCGGTGAACTGGCGAAAGACTGAATCACGCCACCCGGACTATGCATGGCCATACGGAATAGTGCATACTCTTCCTATGTCCAAGGTCCTCACCTCCCTTCCGGTCGGCGAGCGCGTCGGCATCGCCTTCTCCGGCGGCCTCGACACGTCGGTCGCCGTCGCGTGGATGCGCGACAAGGGTGCCGTCCCGTGCACCTACACCGCCGACATCGGCCAGTACGACGAGCCCGACATCGCCTCGGTACCGGGCCGTGCGGCGACCTACGGTGCCGAGATCGCGCGCCTGGTCGACTGCCGCGCGGCCCTGGTCGAGGAGGGGCTGGCCGCGCTCGCGTGCGGCGCGTTCCACATCCGCTCCGGCGGGCGTGCCTACTTCAACACCACGCCCCTCGGCCGCGCCGTCACCGGCACCCTGCTGGTGCGGGCGATGCTCGAGGACGACGTGCAGATCTGGGGCGACGGCTCCACCTTCAAGGGCAACGACATCGAGCGGTTCTACCGCTACGGCCTGCTC
Organism: Streptomyces sp. NPDC020192; assembly: GCF_044388685.1. Lineage (NCBI taxonomy): Bacteria > Bacillati > Actinomycetota > Actinomycetes > Kitasatosporales > Streptomycetaceae > Streptomyces > Streptomyces sp. NPDC020192. The sequence goes on from NZ_JBIRXG010000020.1 coordinate 77,608, forward strand.
GCCAACCCGCACCTCAGGATCTACAAGCCCTGGCTGGACGCGGACTTCGTGACCGAGCTGGGCGGCCGCAAGGAGATGTCCGAGTGGCTGCTCGCGCACGGGCTGCCGTACCGCGACAGCACCGAGAAGGCGTACTCGACCGACGCCAACATCTGGGGCGCCACCCACGAGGCGAAGACCCTGGAGCACCTGGACACCGGCGTGGAGACCGTCGAGCCGATCATGGGCGTGCGGTTCTGGGACCCCACGGTCGAGATCCCCGCCGAGGACGTGACGATCGGCTTCGACCAGGGCCGCCCGGTCACGATCAACGGCAAGGAGTTCGCCTCGCCGGTCGAGCTGGTCATGGAGGCCAACGCCATCGGCGGCCGGCACGGCCTCGGCATGTCGGACCAGATCGAGAACCGGATCATCGAGGCCAAGAGCCGCGGCATCTACGAGGCGCCCGGCATGGCGCTGCTGCACGCGGCCTACGAGCGCCTGGTCAACGCGATCCACAACGAGGACACCCTCGCCCAGTACCACGCCGAGGGCCGCAAGCTCGGCCGCCTGATGTACGAGGGCCGCTGGCTGGACCCGCAGGCGCTCATGATCCGTGAGTCGCTGCAGCGCTGGGTCGGCGTGGCGGTCACCGGCGAGGTGACACTGCGGCTGCGGCGCGGTGAGGACTACTCGATCCTCGACACCACGGGCCCGGCGTTCAGCTACCACCCCGACAAGCTGTCCATGGAGCGCACCGAGGACTCCGCGTTCGGCCCGTCCGACCGCATCGGCCAGCTCACCATGCGCAACCTCGACATCGCCGACTCCCGCGCGCGCCTCGAGCAGTACGCGGGCCTGGGCATGGTCGGCACCGAGCACCCGGCGCTGATCGGCGCCGCGCAGGCGGCCTCGACCGGTCTGATCGGCGCGATGGCCCACGGCGGCGCCGAGGCGATCGCCTCGCGCGGCGAGGCCCCGGAGGAAGAGGACGAGCTGCTCGACCGCGCCGCGATGGAGTCCGGCACGGACTGAGCGCGCCCACCCGGTCGTACACACCCGAACAGCGGGCCCCGTCGGTTCACCTCCGGCGGGGCCCGCTGTCGTGTCGGGGCGGCGACGGACGCACACGCCACACCGGTCGCCGAAACGGCGGTACCGACCCCACCCTCACCCCGTGATCACCGCCCCGCACCTCTCGTACCCTGGTCGCCGTGCCCCCTTCCCGTCTGCGCCGTGTCGCCGTCCTGGTGCTCGACGGCGCGAAACCGCTCGATGTCGGCATCCCCGCGCAGGTGTTCACGACCCGGGCGAGCATGCCGTACGAGGTGCGGGTGTGCGGCGCGGCGCCCGGGCTCGTCACCGGCGGCGACGGGCTGTCGTACCACGTCGCCCACGGCCTCGACGCGCTCGCGTGGGCCGACATCGTCTTCATCCCCGGCTACCGGTTCCCGGACCGCGAGGACCCGCCGCGGACCGTCATCGACGCGCTGCTCGCCGCCCATACGCGGGGAGCGCGACTCGCCGCGATCTCCACGGGCGCCTTCGCCCTCGCCGCCACCGGCCTGCTCGACGGCAGACGCGCGACGACCCACTGGCACTACTCCCGGGCCCTCGCGGCGAAGCATCCGCTCGTCCAGGTCGACGAGAACGTGCTGTTCGTCGACGAGGGCACCGTGCTGACCTCGGCCGGCGCCGCCTCCGGCATCGACCTGTGCCTGCACATCCTCCGCGGCGACCTCGGCGTCGCCGCCTCGAACCACGCCGCCCGCCGCCTGGTCGCCGCCCCCTACCGCAGCGGCGGCCAGGCCCAGTACGTGCCGCGCAGCGTGCCCGAGCCGCTCGGCGAACGGTTCGCCGCGACCCGCGAATGGGCTCTGCACCGGCTCGGCGAGCCCCTCAGCCTCACGGCGCTCGCCCGGCACGCGGCGGTCTCGCCGCGCACGTTCTCCCGGCGCTTCGTGGAGGACACCGGCTACACACCGATGCAGTGGGTGATGCGCGCCCGCGTCGACCTGGCGCGCGAACTGCTGGAGCGTTCCGAGCGCAGCGTCGAACAGATCGCCGTCGACGTCGGTCTCGGCACCGGCGCGAATCTGCGGATGCACTTCCAGCAGATCCTCGGGACCACCCCGAGCGAGTACCGGCGCACCTTCACCCAGGGCGAGTAGCACCGCGGGCCCAAGGCGAGGCGCACCGCGAGAGCCCGCCTGGCGCGATCCTTGCGAACCATGGCGCTCCGGACACGGCCACGACCGGACGCGGCACGCGACGCTGGTGGCGAACCCGCAGTGAACAACCGAAGGGGACACCACCCGTGACGCGCATCGCCATCAACGGATTCGGCCGCATCGGACGCAACGTGCTGCGCGCGCTGCTGGAACGCGACAGCACACTCGAGGTCGTCGCCGTCAACGACCTCACGGAACCCACCGCCCTGGCACGGCTCCTCGCCTACGACAGCACGTCCGGCCGGCTCGGCCGACCGGTGGCCGCCGACGGGGACGACCTCGTCGTGGACGGCCGCCGTATCAAGGTGCTCGCCGAGCGCGAACCGGCGAACCTGCCGTGGGCCGACCTCGGCGTGGACATCGTGCTGGAGTCGACCGGCCGCTTCACCTCGGCCAAGGCCGCGCGCGCCCACCTCGACGCGGGCGCCAGGAAGGTGCTCGTCAGCGCACCGTCGGACGGCGCCGACGTCACGCTCGCCTACGGGGTCAACACCGACGCCTACGACCCGGCCCTGCACACCATCGTGTCGAACGCCTCGTGCACCACCAACGCGCTCGCGCCGCTCGCCGCCGTGCTGGACCAACTCGCCGGCATCGAGCACGGGTTCATGACGACCGTGCACGCCTACACCCAGGAGCAGAACCTCCAGGACGGCCCGCACCGCGACGCCCGCCGCGCCCGCGCCGCCGCGGTGAACATCGTGCCGACCACGACGGGCGCCGCCAAGGCGATCGGCCTCGTGCTGCCGAACCTCGACGGCAAGCTGTCCGGCGACTCCATCCGCGTACCCGTCCCGGTGGGTTCGATCGTGGAACTCAACACCACCGTCAGCCGCGACGTGACCCGCGACGACGTACTGGAGGCCTACCGCACCGCGGCACAGGGCCCGCTGGCCGGCATCCTCGAGTACTCCGACGACCCGCTCGTCTCGTCCGACATCACCGGCAACCCGGCGTCCTCGATCTTCGACTCGGCCCTCACCCGCGTCGACGGCCGGCACATCAAGGTCGTCGCCTGGTACGACAACGAGTGGGGCTTCTCGAACCGCGTGATCGACACCCTCGAACTCCTCGCCGCCCGCTGACCGAAGGCGACAACGGGCTCAGCCCGCCAGCAGCATCGCGGCCTCGACCACGCCGAGGAGCCCCAGGTACGCCCAGGCGTGGGCGCGGTCGGGGATGCGCGGCGGGCGCCGGCGCAGCACCGCGATGACGGGCAGGGCACCGAGGAGCAGCGCCGCCGCGGCCCGCAGGTCGACCAGGCCGACGAGGTGCGGGTGCGTTCCCGCGGCGGCGATGCCCGAACCGCCGTACAGGGCAAGCGCGGTGGCCGGGAGCGCGATGGCGAGGGTGAGCGGGTTGGCCAGCGCGGTCGCCACCCGCATCGGATGTCCCGCCCGGCGCAGCGCGGGCACGGTCATGACGCTGCCGCCGACACCGAGAAAGGCGGCCACCGCGCCGATCGGTGCCCCGAGGACGGCCGGCAGGGGACGCGGCGCCCCGCCGGCCGCCTCCGACTGCCCGCGCGGACGCAGGAAACCGGGCCGTAGCAGCAGATCGGCGATGGTGAGGGCGACGTACGCGACGAACCCCCAGCGGGTCTGCCCCGCCGGGGCGAGCCGCGTGGCCAGCGCACCGCCTGCCGCGCCGGCCGCCAGCAGGACGAGCAGCACCCCACTGCCCCGCAGCGCCGACAGGACCCGGCGCGGAGTGACGGCCGTGGCGAACCCCGCGCTCACCAGCATGACCAGCGCCGAGGTGGCCGTGGCCACCCGTATCGCGTCCGCGCCCAGGGCGGCGTTCGCCCATACGACGACCGGGACCGCGACGAACCCGCCGCCGAACCCGAACAACACAGTCGTGACTCCGGTGAGGAGCCCGATGCCGAGAAGTGCCATGACGTTCACGGCACCCACCCCACCAGCCGGGACAGGTGTCCCGCATGCGATGGTCAGCACCATTCCTTCGAGACTCGGCCATAGGGTGAGCCGGGTGAAGAACGTCTCCCTGGCCGACTACGACCACGTCGACCGGGCCGTGCTGCCCATCGGCACCGACTACGCGCCCGGCCATGTGCTCGACTGGCACGAGCACCGGCGCGCCCAGTTCCTCTACGGCGCCACCGGCGTCATGGTCGTCGACACCCCCGAGGGCACCTGGACCGTGCCGCCCGAGCGGGCCGTCCTGATCCCGGCCACCACCCGGCACCGGGTCCGCATGGTGGGGGTGAGCACCCGGAGCCTGTACATCGAGGCGGACGCCGTGCCCTGGTGGCCGGCCACCTGTACGGTCGTGGACGTACCGCCGCTGTTGCGCGAACTGCTCCTGGCCGCCGTGGAGTTCGAGGCCGACTACCGCCTCTCCGGCCGCGAGGGATGCGTCGTCGCCCTCCTGCTGCACGAGATCGCCGCGCGCGCGCCGCTCCCGTTCCACGTGGCGATCCCCACCGCCCGCGACCTCGCGGAGATCTGCCGCGCCTACCTGGCGGCTCCGGACGCAGGCGTCACCAATGCCGACTGGGCCGCGCGGACAGCCATGAGCGAGCGGGCCTTCACCCGCCGCTTCCGCGCCGAGACCGGCGAGAGCCCGGCGGTCTGGCGGACCCGGGCGCGCCTGCTCACCGCCGTACCGCTGCTGCGTACGGCATCGGTCACCGAGGTCTCCGGCCGCCTCGGCTACGCCTCACCGGCCGCGCTGACAGCGGCCTTCACCCGCGCCTTCGGCATGCCACCGTCCCGCTTCGCCACGAGCCACGGCACCGGCGGGCCCTCCTCCGACCGCCCGGCCTGAGCGCCGTATCGGCCGGAGAAGGGCGGGGGCCCCTCGGCCTGGGAGCAGGCGGCGTCCGGGGTTGACGACCCAGGAGGGGTACATGGCGTCGGGGTCGGATCCGGGCGTACCGGCTGACCACCATCAGCCAGGGGGCGCGGGAACAGGCCCGGTACGGTGCCGGCGGCACCACGGCCAGACCTGCCTGACGAGCCCGCCGCCGTACCGGGCGCGTCACCGTGCGCCGGTTCCAGCGAGGCCTCGTCCTGCCCACCGGCGTGCCTGGTTCGGCGTTCCTGGCCCTGTCGGCGACCGCGTCCGCGCTCGGGGTCCCCGTCGTGGCCTTCGCCCTTCTGCTGGGCTGAGTGGCGAGGCCGCCCTCGTAGCGGAGGAGCCCGAGGGTACGGCCGTGGCGAACTCCGGTCATGTGGCGGCGGAGCCGGATTCAGGCCTCTCGGTGCGGACCGACTGACCTCTCCCGCAGCCCCGACCGCCTCGGTGCCCCGGGTCGTCGTCAGGACGCCTTGCGCCGCCGGCGGATCGGTTCGCCCACCCGGTGCAGATGGGTGAGAGCCTCGCGGTAGGACCGGATGAGTCCGGTCTCGTGGTACGGCACTCCGATCTCGGCGCAGTACTGGCGGACGATGACCTGGGCCCGGCGCAGATGGGGCGTGGGCATGCTCGGGAACAGGTGGTGCTCGATCTGGTAGTTGAGCCCGCCGAGCAGCACGTCGGTGAGCAGACCGCCGCGTACGTTACGGGAGGTGAGCACCTGGCGGCGCAGGAAGTCGGGCCGCTCGTCACCGGTGAACGTGGGCATGCCCTTGTGGTTCGGCGCGAAGGTGCAGCCGAGGTAGACACCGAAGAGACACTGGTGGACAGCGAGGAACGCCACCGCCTTGCCGGGGGAGAGCACCAGGAACAGCGCGGACACATAGGCCGCGATGTGCAGGAAGAGCAGGGAACCCTCCAGCAGCCGCTTCTTCATCGAGGGTGAGCGCAGTGCCCGGACACTGGAGACATGCAGGTTGAACCCCTCGAGCGTCAGCAGCGGGAAGAACAGCAACGCCTGGTGGCCGCCGATCAGCCGGGCCACTCCTCGGCTGTTGCGGGCCTGCTCGGTCGACCACACCAATATGTCCGGGGCGACATCGGGGTCGAGTTCCTCGTGGTTGGGGTTGGCGTGGTGGCGGGTGTGCTTGTTCATCCACCAGCCGTAGCTCATACCTATGCCCAGATTGCCGAAGAGCCGGCCCCAGATCTCACTTCGCCGGGCACTGCCGAAGACCTGACGGTGGGCCAAGTCATGGGAGACCAGAGCCACTTGGCCGAACATCAGCGCCAGGAACGCGGCCACCGCCAGCTGCCACCAGGTGTCGCCGAGCGCGACGAAGGTCCCCCAGCCCGCCGCCAGCAGCGCGATCACCAGACCGAGCCGTGCCGTGTAGTAACCGCGGCGCCGCTCCAGCAGGCCCGCGTCGGCGATACGACGGGACAGCCGGGCGAAGTCGCTGCCGGCTCCGGAGCCGGACGTACGGGAGCGGGCGGCGGGTGTTGCGGCCGCGATGGAGGTGTCGGTGGAAATCGTCATGCTGACGAGTCTCGGTGCGACGGCCCGGCCGAAACAGCCTGCCAGTCACCGGACCGAACCGGGTGCTTTCCCTACGCCGCCCAGGGTGTTGTCACCACTACGAAGCTCAGTGCGGCTTGACCAGCCCCGCCTCGTACGCGGTGATCACCAGCTGCACCCGGTCCCGGGCGCCCAGTTTGGTGAACAGGCGGGAGACATGGGACTTGGCGGTGGCGACCGTGATGAAGAGGTCCTCCGCGATCTCGGTGTTCGAGCGGCCGCGTCCGACCAGGGTCAGCACTTCGCGTTCCCGCTCGGTGATGCCGTCGAGGGCCCGCGCGGGGCGCTCCGGGGCGGCCGTGGGGCGGTCGGCGAAGTCCGCGATCAGACGGCGGGTCACACCCGGCGCGATCAGGGCGTCCCCGGCGGCGACGACACGGATCGCGGCGAGGATGTCGTCCAGCGCCATGTCCTTGACGACGAACCCGCTGGCGCCGGCCCGCAGCGCGCCGTACACATGGTCGTCCTCGTCGAAGGTGGTCAGGATGAGGACGCGGGCCGTGGCCGGGCCGGCCGTGATGCGGCGGGTGGCCTCGATGCCGTCCGTGCCGGGCATCCTGATGTCCATCACCACGACGTCGGGGTCGACCTCCTCGACCAGCCGGACGGCCTCGTCACCGGTCGCGGCCTCGCCGACGACCTGGAGGTCCGGGTGATCGGCCATGAGGACGCGCAGTCCGGAGCGCACCAGCGGCTGGTCGTCGGCGAGTACGACCCGGATGCTCATCGGGCCTCGGCCCCGGCTGCGAGGGCCTCCGGCAGTGGCAACCGCGCCATCACCCGGAAGCCGCCCTCGGGACGCGGCCCGGCACTGAGCCGGCCCCGCAGCAGACCCGCCCGCTCCCGCATCCCGATGAGGCCGAAGCCATGGCCCGGGGCCGGCTCGGTGGCGCCCCGCCCGTCGTCGACGACCTCCACCGTCAGCTCCTCGTCCCCGTAGTCGACGGCCACCCGGCAGTGCCCGGTGCCCGCGTGGCGGACCACGTTGGTCAGCGCCTCCTGCACGATACGGTAGGCGGCCAGATCGAGGTCGGCCGGCACGGTCCGCTGGTCCCCGCTGACGCGCACCTCGACCCGCACTCCCGCGTCGGCGGTCGTCGCCGCCAGCCGTTCGAGGTCCGCGAGGCCCGGCGCGGGCGCGAGCGAGTCCCGCTCTCCGGCCGTCTTGCCGGGGTCGGCCTGACGCAGTGCCACCAGCGTGCGCCGTAGCCCGGACAGGGTCTGTCTGCTCGTCGTCTCGATGGCCCGCAGCGCCGCGCGCGCCTCCTCCGGCTGGGTGTCGATGACCCGGCCGGCCACCCCGGCCTGGATGGTGACGATGCCGATGCTGTGGGCGATCATGTCGTGCAACTCCCGTGCGATCCGCAGCCGTTCGGCCGTGACGGCCTCCGCCACCTCCTGGGCGCGCAGCGCCACCGCGTGCTCACGGCGCTCGCGGAGCAGCAGCCCGACCATGCAGGCCGCGGCCAGCGCCAGAAGCCCGATCATGCCGTTGAGGACCAGGTAGTCCCCGTGGGAGAAGGCGGCGATCACCAGCAGTTGCACGGTGGATGCCAGAGCCACGGCGCCCAGGGAGACCCGCCGCGTCCGGGTGGCCACGATGTACCCCAGGACGAGGTCCACCGCGAGGAACGACAGGAACGGAGCTTGATACGGCAACGTCAGCGCCGTGGTGGTGGGGCGGTGCGGGATGACCACCACGGCGGTGGCCACGACCAGTGTCAGCGCGAGAGCGGCGAGCGGCCGGCGCCGCACCACACCGGCCAGCACACTCAGCGCGAGCAGCGACCCGGCGGCGTGCAGGACGCCCGCGGCCCGGGGTGCGCCCGTCAGCAGGACCAGCACCAGGAGGACGTACAGCACGCCGCACGCCCAGTCGGTGACCGTCGTTCTCCTCATCACCGGCGTGTCCTTCCGAGTGAGGTCGCCGAGTGGGGCGGTCGGTGTGGTGATCATGGCGTGAGAGTAGCCAGCCGCCCGGCGTGCGGCATCGGCCCGGGGATGTACACCCGCGGGCGAACCAGGCGGCCCGCATTGCCATCCGCGGCCCCATGCCCGGACGGGGGGCCGCCCGGCACGGTGGTCCCGTGATCGAAGTCAGCGAACTCACCAAGCGGTACGGCGGCAGGACGGCCGTCGACCATCTGTCCTTCACCGTGCGGCCGGGCCAGGTCACCGGCTTCCTCGGCCCCAACGGAGCCGGCAAGACGACCACCTTGCGGATGATCCTCGGTCTGGACACCCCCACGGGCGGCACCGCCACCGTCAGCAAGGTCCCTTTCCACGGCCACCGGCGCGGACTGCGGCATGTGGGCGCCCTCCTGGACGCCAACCACGTCCACGGCGGACGCACCGCGACGGCCCATCTGTCCGCCCTGGCCCGCAGCAACGGCATCCCGCAGCGCCGGGTGCGGGAGGTGCTCGAGGAGGTCGGGCTGGCCGACGCGGCCCGGCGCCGTATCGGCGGCTTCTCGCTCGGCATGAAGCAGCGGCTCGGCATCGCCACCGCCCTGCTCGGCGACCCGCCCGTGCTGCTGTTCGACGAGCCGATCAACGGCATGGATCCGGAAGGCGTGCTGTGGGTACGACTTCTGTTCCGGCGCCTGGCCGCCGAGGGCCGTACCGTCTTCCTCTCCAGCCACCTGATGTCGGAGATGGAGAACACCGCCGACCAGCTCGTCGTCATCGGCCGGGGCCGGCTGATCGCTGCCGAGTCGCTGGCCGACTTCGCGGCGCGCGGCACGCGGCTGCACGTGGTCGCCGGTAGTCCGCGAGCCGGCGAGCTGGCGGCTGTACTCACCGCGGCCGGCGGGTCGGTCGAGCCGCAGGCCGGGGCCGACACCGGAAGAATCGTCGTCGCCGGGCTGCCCGCGGACCGGATCGGAGCGCTCGCCCTGGAGCACCGGATCCAGCTGACCGAGCTGACCACACAGACCGCCTCACTGGAAGAGGCGTTCATGGAACTGACCGCCGACAGCGTCGAATACCTGGCAGGACAACGCCGATGAATACCCTCACCTCCGTTCCCACGCCCCGGGCCGCCGTCGAACCCCCCGCCCGCTTCGGTGACTTGATCGCTTCGGAGTGGATCAAGCTGCGGTCCCTGCGCTCGACCTGGTGGACGATCGCCCTCGGCGCCCTCTTCGCCATCGGATCCGCTGCGGTGGCCGGGCTGGCGGACTATCGCAACCTGGCGGGCTCCGCCACACACGGGCAACAGCCGCCGGACTTCCTGCCGTTCGACGCCTTTCCGCCGTCCGGCTACATGACGTTGATGCTCGTCGCCGGCAGCGCCGGCGCCATCAGCGTCGTGAGCGAGTACAGCAGCGGCCTGATCCGCACCACCACCGTGGCTGTTCCCGCCCGCGGCTCGGTCGTGCTGGCCAAGGCAACCGTCACCGCCGCGCTGTGGACGGCCGTCGGTACGGCGGTCTCCTTCGCCTCCTTCTTCGTCGTGCAGGCCATCCTGAACGGCCGGCACGCCGGAGTCGGGCTCACCCACCCCGGAGTGCCGCGCGCCCTCGTGGCATCCGTCCTGGTGACCCCCATCTGCGCCCTGATCGGCCTGGGGCTGGGCGTGCTGATCCGGCACAGTGCAGCGACCATCGCCGTCTGCGCCTTCACACTGCTGATGCTGCCCACGGTCTTCTCGGCGAGGAGGCGGTGGTCCGCAGACATCCAGCACGCCATGGTCCTCACCGCCTGGCGGCGCCTGATCCAGAACTGGCAACCGCAGCCCGGCTCCCTCATGCTGAGCGCCACCGTGCCCGGTTCATGGGTCGTGTACGCGCTGTGGCCGCTGATCGCGGTGGCACTCGCCGTGCTGGTCGTCCGGCGCCGGGACGTCTGAGCTCTGCGCGGCCGGCGCGGACACCCGAGCCCTACGTCCGGGGTGTGCCGTCCCAGCGCCAGGTCGTCAGGCGCGGGCGGCCGGGCAGTTCACCGCGTCCGGTCGCCCACAACAGGGTGCGCCAGGGATCCATGGAGTCGGGGGCGTCGGGAAAGAGCCTGGTGAGCACCCGTGCGCACAGATCGGCGGGCGGGCGCCAGGCCAGCCGGAGTCCCTGGGCCAGATCGTAGGTGTGCACCAGGGTCTCCACGATCCCCATCGCGGCGAAGCCCTCGGGGTCGGAGATGCCGAAGACGTGGTGGGCGCGGGTCTGCGCAGGCGTCGTACGCACCATGGCGACCAGCAGCGCGCCGCTCGCCTCCAGCACCTGCAACAGGCCCGCCGGACCGGCCTCACGGTTCACATGGACGACGTTCGCCGGGCCGCCCGGCCGGCGCCTCGCCCACACGAAGGGCACCTCTCCGTCCAACGGTGGTGTCCTGGGGCCCAGTTGAGCGGCGTAGGAGAACAGGTCGTCGCTGAGATGCTCGGCGGTCTCCCAGCAGTCCCACTCCAGCGAACCGGCCGTGCCGTCCCACCCGTCCGGGGGCGCCTCCCGGAGGACCGTCACAGCGAGTCGTACGGCGAGGTCGAGATCGTCCGCGGTGACGGAGGACGGGGAGAAGCCGGTCTTCGCTGATCGGGACATGACGGGACGGTACCGCGCCGGGACCGGGCCACGCCCACGCTTTTGATCACGAGACCGTCGCCTGTGCCGGGCTGCCGCCTCCGGCCCGGTGCCTGCCGTCCGCAGGACCGGGCCGTCGGTCCGTCCTCACGTCCGTCGTCCGCCGAACTGCCAGTCGTGGACCTCGATCTCGGCGTACGGGCCCGCGGACAGGACAGCTCGTGCCGTGTCCGGGTCCGGCGCTCTGACCAGGGCCGCCGTGCCCAGCCAGGCCGTGCCGTCGTCGGACAGCAGTGGCCCGTACGCGATCAGTTCGTCCCGGTCGGTCGGCGCGGGCGGCTCGGCGGTGTGCTCCGAGCCGAGGCCCAGCACCAGATACCGGTTGCCGCCGGTCCGGCCGCCGGGGAAGTCCCACATGGTGCGGCCCAGCACATTGCGCCAGCGGCGCAGCAGCACGTCCCGGTACACACCCGCCTGGTAGCCGGGCTCGTCGAAGGCGAACGCGCGAGCGGCGGCCGGATCCGGCAGATCGAGGATGTGCACGCTGCCGGTGGGCGTCTCGCCGTCGCCGGAGCCGGAGAAGGTCGGGCCGCGGGCGATCATCTCCTTCGCGTACCGGTCCATGTAGGACCAGTGCTCCTCCAGCAACTCCCTGCGCAGCGGCGAGGAGCCGGGCCGGTCACGGTGGTAGCAGAAGAACTCCATGCCCTCAGACCCTTCCGCATCGCGGGGCGGCGGTTCAACCGGCTTTCGCCGGTGGTCAGCACGGGCTCGCGGCGTAACGGCGGGCGTAGTGGCGGGAGTCGATGTCGGGATTGCGCAAGGTCCCCCAGAAGCGGTCGTCCGGCATCGGTGGAACGGGCGGGTCGCCGAGGTCGGTGAGGAGTTCCGTCCGCCAGTCGGCGCTCAGCCGGCTGCGTGTGGTCGCGATCTTGCTCACCGCCCGGTGCGGAGACGCGGACCATACCGTCTCGGCCATCCGCTCCGCGGCCCATCTGCGCAGGGCGTCCCGGTGGGCGTCCGCCTGCGCGAGCACCGAGCGCAGCCGCAGGCCGAGGGGGCCGGTCGGGTCGGGTGGCAGAGGCTCGCCCCGCTCCAGCGCGTCCAGCGCCGCACTGGTCTCGGGGTACTTGGCCAGCCCGGTCTCGGTGGCCAGCCTGCGCAGCTGTCTGCGCGCCGCCTCGGCCACGCGCTCGCGCGGCAGCACGGCGACCAGCGCGCCGAGTTCCTCCAGACCGAGCAGGTAGCCCACCGGGAGCGGATCCGTGCGACGTCCCGGCAGGTCGAGCGGCGGAAGCGGCTCCTCAGGCCCGGGAAGGGGGTCGTCGGCACTGCCGCGGTCCGGCCCGGGCGGCACGGCGAGGGACTCCCATATGAGCCGCCCGTTGAACGCCACCGCTCCGGCACCCGTGCCGCACTCCAGCCGATCCGCCACCCCGGCGAGGTAGGCGCCCAGCGAGTCGGCGTGACCGAAGTCGGTGCCGGTCTCGTCGAAGAAGCGGCCGATCGCGCCGTAGGAGTCCCGTCCCGGGCGGCAGTCGACGGTGAGCCCGTCGGCGGTGACCCCGTACGAACCGATCTTGAGATAGCCGTGGTGCCAGTAGGCCGCGGCCTCCTCCTCATCGAGGCCGTCATCGAGGCCGTCATCGAGGCCGTCATCGAGGCCGTCATCGAGGCCGGCGGCGAGCTCGCGCAGGCCGGCGGTCATGCCGGCGATCTCCCGCAGACCGAGCAGCCGGTCGTGTGTCGGGAACCGGAACGCCTCCGGGCCGGCCGGGGCCCCGTCGTGCCGGCGCAGTGACGCGCGCAGGTCCGGAGGGAAGGCGAGGCCCAGCTCGGCCTCGGCCGCCCGTATGTCCTCGTCCGTCGCGGGGGCGCCCAGCGAGGCGAGCGTCCGAGGGGCGTGCCGCTCCAGCCAACTGTCGATGCGGTCCCATGAGTTCTCGACCAGCCCGGTGTTCATACGACCGACAGTAGAGGCAGGCACTGACATCAACGGGCCTGCGGTCGCCTTCCCACCGTGAGCCGGTACACGCCGGACGACCGCGCAGCGACGTCCTAGTGATTCTGGGTGATCTCTTACCCGCGCTTACCGGCGTCTTCACAGTCGTGGCCGCCGGGGTGCGTACGGTTGCCGATGTGGGCGGCCGTCGGCTGTGTCGGCCCGCCACCAGGTATGTTGCGCCAGGTGTGTCCCACCCGGTGTTGTCGATCGGTTGAGGAGGAGCGGACGGATGACTGCCGGTCGTCGCGCGGTGCTCGCTGCCATGGCGGGAGGCCTGCTCGCCGGTTGCGCGGGCCACAACAGGGGCACTGACGACTCCGCCTCGTCCTCCGGCTCGCCGCACACCGGCCCGGCGCCGGCCCCGCAGGGCTCCGGCGCCACCCCCTCGACGACGACGGCCGCGACCCGACCCACCGTCACCCGCGCCCAGATCGTGGCCCGCTACGGGCACAGCGCGCCGCACACGTGGGGCTTCGACGCCCCCGGAGTGGTGCACTCCCTGCCGAACGCGAAGAACGAGATCGCGCTGACCTTCGACGCCTGCGGCGGCCCGGGCGGCAGCGGCTTCGACCGCGCGCTGATCGACTTCCTCCGCACCCGGCACATCCCGGCGACGCTGTTCCTCAACTCCCGCTGGATCGACGCCAACCCGGCCGAGTTCCACCGTCTGGCCGCCGAGCCGCAGTTCGAGATCGCCAACCACGGCACCCGGCACCGCCCGTTGTCGGTCACCGGCCGCTCCGCGTACGGCATCCCCGGCACCCGCAGCGCCGGTGAGGTGTACGACGAGATCGCCGGGAACCGGGCCAAGCTGACCGGGTTGCTGGGCGCCCCGCCCCGCTACTTCCGGTCCGGCACCGCGTACTGCGACGACGTGGCGGCACGCATCGTCCAGGACCTCGGGGAACGCTTCGTCAGCTTCTCCGTCAACGGCGACGGCGGCGCCACCTTCACCCACGAGCAGGTCCACGAGACCGTCGCGGCCGCGCCGGGCGGTTCCATCGTCATCTGCCACATGAACCACCCCGGCGGCGGCACGGCCCAGGGCATCGCGAGCGCCGTACCGCATCTGCTGGCCACCGGCCACCGTTTCGTCCGCCTGTCGGACGCTCTCCACGGCTGAGCAGGCCACGGAATCGTAAATCCGCACCTCAGCACTCGTCACCGCGCCCCCGCAGGATCACAATGTCTCCCAAGGCGGACCGGGCACGGGAGGCGTCATGAGCACTTCAGCAGAGCCGAGGGTGTCAGGCCTCGAGATCCGTTCCATCGACTACGTCCCCCTGGACGAGCGGCACGGCAAGCTCTGGCATCTGGGCCCGCTGTGGTTCATGTCCAACGCCCAGATAGCCACCCTCGCCGTGGGGCTGATCAGCATCACCGAGGGCGGCAACCTGATCTGGTCGCTGCTGGCCATCGTCGCCGGCACCGTCATCGGCACGTTCTTCATGGCCTTCCACTCGGCACAGGGCCCGCAGCTGGGCCTGCCGCAGATGATCCAGTCACGCCCCCAGTTCGGCTACGTCGGCGCCCTGCTCGTCTGGCTCTTCGCCTATGTGCAGTACGCGGGGTTCAACGTCTTCAACAGCATCCTCGCCGCCGACTCCCTGCACACCACGCTGCACGGCAGTGTGAAGCTGTGGGTCGTCGTGGTCACCGTGATCGCGCTCGTCATCGCCCTGGTCGGCTACGACATCATCCACAAGGCCGAGCGGATCCTGACGTACACCTTCCTGGTGATCTTCGGGATCTTCACCGTGGGCGTCCTCGTCACCCTGCACTACCCGGCAGGCTCCTTCGACCTCGGCGCCTTCAAGTGGACGCCGTTCCTGGCGCAGTTCGGCGTGGTCGCCGGCTACCAGATCAGCTGGGCCATCTACGTCTCCGACTACTCGCGCTACCTCCCGCCGGACGTCACGGTCCGCAAGACCTTCTACTGGACGTACTTCGGCTCCGCGCTCGGCGGCATCTGGCTGATGGTGCTCGGAGCGCTGCTGGCCGCCTGGGCGGGCAAGGACTTCGACACGATCAAGTCGATCAACTCCGCGGGCGACAAGGTGTTCAACGGCTTCGGCGCGATCGTCCTGCTCTTCGCCGCGCTGGGCCTGGTGTCCGTCACCGCCCTGAACATGTACGGCGGTTCGCTGACCCTGATCAGCGGCATCGACTCGTTCAAACGCGTACGGCCGACGCTGGGCGTGCGCCTCGTGACCATCGGTCTGACCGCGGCCCTCTCCCTGGTCGGCGCCCTGGCCGCGACCGCCAACTTCCTCGAGAACTTCAACAACTTCCTGCTGCTCGTCCTCTACCTCTTCATCCCGTGGACCGCCGTGAACCTCATGGACTACTACGTCGTCCGCCGCGGCCACTACGCCATCGCCGAGATCTTCAACCCCCGTGGTATCTACGGCCGTTGGGGCTGGCACGGCATCATCGCCTACGCGGTCGGCTTCGCCGCCATGATCCCGTTCTTCTCCGTGGGCACCCTGTATGTCGGCCCCGCCGCGAAGGCCCTGGACGGCGCCGACATCTCCCTGTTCATCGGCCTGCCGGTCTCCGCGCTGCTGTACTGGTGGCTGACCCGTTCCATCGACGTGGCGGCCGAGACGCGCGTCGCCCAGGCGGAGGCGGCGGCACTGGAACAGGCGGCCCACGAACACCGCGAGCCCTGACCGGCACATCGGCGGGTGTCGCCGGACAGCGATGCCCGTCAGCACGTAGGCAGCGAGCCGCCGTCGTCCTGGTCACGGTGGCCGCCACCGCCCTGCCCACGACGAGTCCCGAACCCGTGGTGTGCCAGATCCGCCGCCGGCAGCGGCTTGGAATACCCCCTGCCTGTGCGAACCGGCCGCGTAACTCCTCAGGCATCCCTCGTCGCCCTTCGTAGCCGGCAGCCGCGCATTCACCTGGCCGGAACATGCCTAACAAATACGACAAATGGGTACCTTCCGTAAAGGTGGACAGCTGCTCGAAGGGATGCCGGTCATGAACGAGGACATGAGGAGCCCGCGCCCGGAGCAGCCACCAGCGGAAACCCCGCGCCCGGCGGTGCGGGGCGACCCGGCCCCGCTGGGCCTGGCCGGCTTCGCCTTCACCACCCTGCTGCTCTCGATCGCCAACACCAACCTGCTGAAGGAGCCCGGCGCGATCGTGCCGATCCTGGGACTGGCCCTGTTCTACGGCGGCCTCGCGCAGTTCGCCGCCGGCCTGTTCGAGTTCCGCCGTGGCAACACGTTCGGCGCGACGGCGTTCGTCTCGTACGGCGCTTTCTGGCTGTCCTACTGGTGGATCGCGCCGCGCCTGGCCCTCGCCGGTGACGTGCACAACGCGCTCGGCCTGTTCCTGCTCGGGTGGGGCATCTTCACCGCCTACATGGCCGTCGCCGCGCTCCGGGTCAGTCTCGCCGTGCTGATGGTGTTCGTCCTGCTCGCACCGACCTTCGTCTTCCTGGCCATCGGAGCGTTCCAGACCGGGGCGGAGCCGCACGCCATGACCCAGGTGGGCGGGTGGTTCGGTATCGCCACGGGGCTCGTCGCCTGGTACGCGTCGGCGGCGACCGTCATCAACGACACACACGGCCGTACGGTCCTGCCCGTGGGCCCGCGCCAGTCCGGCCCGGCCCCGGCGCGCGTGTCGAGCGTCCCGCCCGAGGCATGACTGACCGGAGGCCACCTCGGCGCGGCATGCTCGCGACGGCGGGCGGCCCGGTTCCCGCCGGGAGGGCTTCGCCCGCCACAATCCTCATCATGAACGACGACATGGATGACGCCGAGAGCCGGCTGGCCAGGATCGAGCGGTTGCTGGAGAGCGGGGAGCGCGAGCTCGTCCCCGCCTGGCGCCGGGCGACCCGTGGTGAGCCGCGCTGGACGGTGACGGCCGTGATCCTCGCGGCCGTCGCCCTGCAGCTGACCCTGCCGCACCGGCTCACCCTCCTCCACCCGGCGTGGGCCATGCCCGCGCTGGAGCTGGCCCTGCTGGCCGGCCTGGTCGCCGCCAACCCCCGCCGGGTGGAGCCCCGTACGCGATGGCTGAGAGGGCTGGGCCTGACGTTGATCTGTGTCATCAGCCTGGCCAACGGCTGGTCGGCGGTCCGGCTCGTCCGGGACCTGGTGAACGGCACCGGCGGCGATCAAGCGGTGCCGCTGCTGCTCACCGGCGGCGTCATCTGGGTCACGAACGTCATCGTGTTCGCCCTGTGGTACTGGGAATGGGACCGGGGCGGCCCGATGGCCCGGGTCCAGGGGCGGCACCAGTACGCCGACTTCCTCTTCGTACAGATGCAGAATCCGGAACTCGCGCCACCGGACTGGGAACCGGAGTTCCAGGACTATCTGTACCTGTCCTTCACCAACGCCACCGCGTTCAGCCCGACCGACGTCATGCCGCTGTCCCGCTGGGCGAAGACACTGATGATGCTGCAGTCGTCGGTGTCCCTGGTGACCGTGGTCCTCGTGGTCGCCCGCGCCGTCAACATCCTGAAGTAGGACGCGAACCTGCCCGGTCGGTCGGTCGAGATGGGCGTACTCGAACAGGGCCCAGCCTTGCTGCGGTCGGCGACGCGGCAGATTCGTAGGGCCTACGTAAGCACGGCCACCGCCGGTGTGCGCACCGGCGCCCTCTGAGCACCGAGTGTGCCCCGGTCAGTCGGCCTGGGGGCGTACGCCGGCGACGGCCGGGCTGTCCATGTAGTCCCGGACCCGGGTGAGCAGTCCGTCACGGACGTGGAGGATCAGGAGCCCGGGGACAGTGAAAGCGGCTTCCCGGTCCGGCAGCGTGCCGACCACGACGTGCTCGGCGACGAGCACGTCCGGATCGGCGGTCTCGTACGCCGCCACCTGCCTGATCTCCGCCACCTGGGCGGGGCTGGCGCCCCAGGCCGCCCGGTATCCGGCGCGTACGGCCTCGCGCCCCTCGAAGCGCGGGGGAAAGCCGGGGGCGGTGAACGGGAACTCGTGCACCCCGTCCACGGCGTACAGGTCGGCGAGGTCGTCCGCGGACTTGTCGAGCATGGCCTGGTAGTAGCGGGCGAGTATGGCACGGGTCGTGCGGACAGCGGGCGTCTCCAGGTCCGGCACAGGGATCACCTCATTCGCTCAACGCTTGTTGACCCACTCACCGTAAGGCCCGGGCGGAAGTTCGGTCAACGGTTGTAGAGTGAATCGGTGTCCACGTCTCACCAGCCCCGGCCCCACCAGTCCCGTGCCGACCGCCGCCGAGCCACCGAGGCGCGCATCCTCGAGTGCGCCCGGGAGCTGTTCGCCGAGAAGGGATTCGATCGCACCACCATCCGCGCCGTGGCGAGCGCGGCGGGCGTCGACCCGGCGCTGGTGATGCAGTACTTCGGCTCCAAGCGCGAGCTGTTCACCCAGGCCGTCCAGGCGATCCCTGCGGTGCCGACGGCCACCCACGCCGAGGCGCTCGTCGACGAACTGCTGGCCACCCTCGGCCTCAAGCTCGGCGGTCTACCCGAGGGCGCGCTGGCGATGATGCGCTCCATGCTCACCGACCCGGCGGCGGCCGATCAGGTCCGTGCCACCCTGGGCCGGCAGATCGACGGCATCGCCGCGGCCATGCCCGCGACGGAGGATCCCGAGCTGCGCGCCGCACTGGTCGTCACGACCTTGCTGGGCATCACCATCGGCCACCAGCTCCTCGGCCTGGCCCCACTGCGCGACACGCCGGCCGATCGCGTCGCGGACATCCTCCGGCCCGCCATCAAGGCCCTGACGGGACCGGCGGACTGACGCTGCCGACGCGCTGCACGCGGAACCGGCCGGTCACTTGGGCGGCAGACTCGCGGCGAACGCCCGGCCCTCCTCGATCCATCCGGCCAGTTCGGTGTCCTCCGTGACGGCGTCGCCCGCGACCACGACCCAGCCGCGCATCGGACGGCCGGTCATGTCGAAGAGCCGCGCCCCCGGCCGGGCGAGTGCCGCGTCGGTGGCGTCCGGGCCGACACGGACCATGAGGTCGTCGCCGGTCACGCCAACGGCCATGTTGCCGTGGTGCAGGAAGGCGATGCCGCCGAACATCCGCTTCTCGGTGATGCCGGGATCCCCGCCGAGCCGCTCGCGGATCCGTTCGGCGAGCCCTTCGTCGTACGCCATCGAACGCCTCCGTACGGTCATGGCCCTGCTGCATCCAGGATGACCGTGATCGACGGCTGACGCCCGCCCGGAGTGCGGCCCGGGACGGCGTGGTGCCGGTCAGTGCTCGATCGTGGCGAGGATGAGCGCCTGGAGCTGCTCCGCCGTGTGGTCCAAGGGCTGGGTGCTGCGTTTGGCGCGGCACATGGCCACGGTTCCCTCGACGGCCGCGACGGTGAGCGTCGCGAGCCGCTCCGCCTGCTCGGGCTCGGCGCCGTGCTCGCGCAGGGAGCCGGCCAGCAGGTTCTCCCAGACGGTGAAGACGTCGGCGGCGGCCAGCAGGGCCGCGGGTGTCTCGTCGCCGAGGGGTTCCTCGATGGAGACGGCGAGGACCGGGCAGCCGGCCCGGAAGTCGCTGTCCACGACGATCTTGCGCCACAGGCCGAGGAAGGCCCGCAGCCCGGCGACCGGCCCCGCCTCCAACTCCCTGCGCAGGACACGGGCGACCCACTCGCCCGTGTACCGGACGGCCTCGGTGGCCAACTGCTGCTTGCCGTCGGGGAAGTAGTGGTACGTCGAGCCGAGCGGCGCCCGAGCGTGCTTGGCCATCTCGCGGATGCTGGTCGCGTTCAGACCGCGCCGACTGATCATGTCGGCCGCGCCGGCCACGATCCGCTCGCGTGGCGTCGGGGTGGGCTTGCTCACGTACAGGATCCCTTCTGACCCACTGGCTATAACGACCGTCATAGTCTAGCCTGACCCAGGCCTATAACGACTGTCATAGACCTGTCGTTCGTACGGACCCGTCGCATGAACTGTCGTACGGACCGAAGAGAGAGGTGTGCCCCCATGCCGATGATCCGGCTCACAGCCCCTGCCGGTGCCCTGACCGAAGACGGCCGCCAGAGCGTTCAGCGGGACCTCGCCGCGGTGCTGCTGAAGTGGGAAGGCGCCCCCGACACGCCCTTCTTCCGCGCCCAGGCCTGGAGCTACCTCCTCGAACTGCCCGAGGGCGCCCAGACCACCGCCGAGGACGACCGGCCGCGCTTCCTGGTGGAGGTCACCGTCCCCGCCGGGGCCCTGTCCGAGCGCCGCAAGGCGGGCCTGGTCGAGGAGGCGACCACGACCGTGCTGGCCGCCGCCGGTCTCGGACAGGCCGAGGCGCTGCGGGTCTGGGTGCTGGTGCACGAACAGCCCGACGGCACCTGGGGCGCGGGCGGCTCCGTCATCCGCTACGCCGACCTGGTGGCCCTGGCGAAGGGGCAGCATGCCGATGCGTGAACTGACCTACGTCGCACGGCGCACCGTCGAGTGGCGCGAGGCACCCGACCCCAAGCTCCAGGGTGACGGAGAGGCGATCGTGGCACCGGTGGCCGCGACCCCGTGCGACGTCGACTCCGCGATCCTGGCGGGACACGCCACGCGGCGGCAGCCGCATATCGAATACAGCGTCCACCCGCCGTTCGCCCTCGGCCACGAATGTGTGGCCCGGGTCGTCGAGACCGGGGACGCCGTCACCTCGGTCGCCCCCGGTGACCTCGTCGTCGTCCCCTGGTCCATCAACTGCGGCAGCTGCGACCGCTGCCGGGCCGGGCTGACCGCGCACTGCGAGGCCGTCCCCTACATGGCGATGTACGGCGCACCCGTCGGCGGCAGTTGGGGCGGGCTCTTCTCCGAACTGCTCCGGGTGCCGTACGCCGACGCCATGCTGGTCGCGCTGCCCACCGGACTGGACCCGGTCGCCATGGCCTCGGCCAGCGACAACTGGTCGCTGGCCTGGCGTCTGGTCGCCCCCCACCTCAAGGCCCGCCCCGGAGCACGGGTGCTGGTCGTCGCCCGCGGCAGCATCGGTCTGTACGTGTGCGACATCGCCCGCGCGCTCGGCGCCTCCGACGTGCTCTACGTCGACCCCGAGCCCGAACACCGCGACCTGGCCCGTGCCTTCGGCGCCGCCACCGCCGAAACCCTGGAACCGCCACCCCGGGGCTTCGACATCGCCGTGGAGGCCACCGGACGCGTCGACCAGCTCGCCCTGGCCGTCAAGTCCCTTGCGCCCGAAGGGATCTGCGAATCGGCGGGCAACCACTTCCGCCCGGGTGAACTGCCCCTGCTCGACATGTACCTCACCGGGGTCACCCTGCGCATCGCCCGCGACAACGTCCGCGCCCACATCCCCGACGCCCTCGCGCTCGCCGCCTCCGGCAAGGTCAGCCCCGGGACAGTGGTCTCCCACGTCATCGACTGGGAGGACCTGCCCGCCGCGCTGCCGGAGAAGTACCTCAAGCCCGTCTTCGTCCGCAGCGATGCCTGACCGCACCACGGCCGCACACCACCCCGCACCGAGAAACCCGATGCACACCTCCTTCACCGACCCGCCGGCCACCGGCACCGACCGCAGCGCCGGACTCACGCCCACGAGCGCCAGGCAACGGGAACACCACAGGGCGGCCATCGACCGCCTCGGCCGCGAACTGCGCGCCCTGGTCGAAGCCACCGTCCGCACCGCCGCCTCCCCGGACACCCTGCACCGGGTGGCGGACGGCGTCCGGCACGTCACCGGACAGCTCACGGGCCGACGGCGGGCCCGCGCGGAGATCCCGGAACTCGACGAATTTCCGGGCGGGACACGGATGTTCAGTCCGGTCACCGGAACCGGCAGTCCACTGGCCCCGCCCATGACCGTCACACCCGCCGACGACGGCCTCGTGGGCCGCTGCACCCTCGGCATCGCCCACGAGGGCCCGCCCGGCTACGGCCACAGTGGCATGAGCGCCATGCTCCTCGACGAACTCATGGGCCACGCCTGCGCGGCAGCCGGAATCCCCGGGCTGACCGTCTCCCTCCAACTGCGCTACCACCGCCCCGTCCCGCTGGAGACACCGCTGTGCGTCCTCGCCCGCGTGACCGGCACGGACGACCGCAAGATCTACGTCACCGGATCGATCACGCCCGAGGCGGACCCCGCCACCCAACTGGTCACAGCCGACGGCGTTTTCATCGCCCCGGACCCCGAGCGCGCCGAGGCTCTGTTCCCCGGGCTGCGGGGTCACCGCCGGTGTAGTTGAACTCGGCCGACTCCCAGGAACCGGTGTTGGTGCTCCGGGCCCGCAGCATTCCGCTCTGGGCGCCGCTGCCACTACGGGACGTGCGCTGCTCTCGCGGAGGTGAGCAGGGCGGCGGTCTCGGGATGGCCGCAGCCGAGCGCTCACTCCAAGGCGGTGCGGCCGGTGCCGTTGTCCTCACGCAGGTGGGCATCGGCACCGTGCGCCAACAGCTCACGCACCGTCTGGATGTGCCCCCAGCACGCGGCCGCGCACAACGGCGTGCCCTCCGAGCCTAGTCCGCCGCTCTCGCTGTCGGGCGAGGCCCCGGCCGCGAGGAGCAGCCGTACGATCTCGGCCTGCCCGTGCACGGACGCGCGATAGAGAGGGGTGGCCCCTTCGTTGTCACCCCGCTCTGGATCGGCCCCCTGGCGCAGGAGGGCCTTCACCCGAGAGATGTCCTCCGCCAGGATCGCCGCGAACAGGTGGCGGGAGAGTTTCTTGCGTCGCCTGTGATTCATGTGGGTGAGGTGAGCGACGGGCTTCACCAGCGGGCTGCTCCACAGCGGCAACGCCGTCGATCTCGACGCGCACGCCGTCGCGTACGAGTTGTGCGACGGCCGTCGTCCGGGCCGGTAGCAGCGGACAGTCCGTTGTGCACGACCTGCCGGACCTGGGCGCTCCGACCGGTTGAGACGATCCATGCCGAAGTCGTTCTGCCCGTGTAGCCGCGCCAGAGGTTGCGCAGCGAGTGCTCGGCGGCCTTGTGCCGACGGGCGATCGTGATGACATCCTCCCTGGCGGGGCTGACCGGGCCGCGGCTCCCGTCGCCGTACCGGCCCTCGACGTCGGTACGACGCCGGGCACGGCGAGAGCGGCGCGGTCCGGATCGACACCGACGAGACGCCCGTCGCGGCCCAGCTCACGCGACCGGTGCAGCAGCGCGCCGGTGCCGCGGCCCACGTCCAGGACCGCGGCCGCCCGCATGGCCAGATCCGCGTACCGCAGTGAGCTGGGGTCAGGCGTACGGGGCGAAGGGGATGCCGGACGGCATGGAGTGCGCCGGCGCGTACGCGAAGTCGCCGCGGGTAGAACCAGCCGCCGGTCACGCTTTCCGGAGGCTCGGCGTTGTTGTCGGCGAAGCGGAAGTCGTGGGTGGAGATGCCGTCCTTGTGGTAGACGATCTTCGGGTGGGTGCCGCAGGACCTCGGCACTGGCCTGGGTGGGGAGCGTCAGTTTCGTCAAGAGGTGAAGTAAGCTGCGTGGAAAAGGAGTTAGGGTCGCCGCTCTGATGTTCGATGGAAAGCGAACACCGGGATGTAAGATATCCGTCGAACACCGGCAAACAGCCGCGCAGGCGAGGAGAGGGGCATGTCGAACCAGGCCGCGGGCGCGAGTCACCGAGCCGCGCCGGTCCACACGGATCCCGAGGACGTCTCCGTCCTGACCGCGCTGTCCGCGGTCGCCGATCCCGTGCGCATCCAGCTGATCCGCGAGCTGGCGGGCTCCACCGACTGGACGCGCAGCTGCGGCAGCTTCGACGTGCCCGTCGGCAAGGCCGCGCTCAGCCACCATTTCTCGGTGCTGCGCGGCGCCGGTCTGGTCGAGCAGCGCGACGAGGGGCCGAGGCGGGTCAACCGGCTGCGCCGCGAGGAGTTCGAGGCGCGCTTCCCCGGGCTGCTCGATCTCCTGCTGCGCGACGACGCCACGCAGTGAGCGACTGAGCTGCGCGCACTGAGCGGCTCCCGTGAGCGGCGTGCCGCGTCCGCGGGCGTCGTGCACGTCCTCCCGGCGCAGTAGGCGGTACTCCTCCCTGAGGTGGAGAGGAGCGCGTCGGCTCGTGCCCTGCCACCAAGCGGTATTGCCAGCACCGGCACGACGCCCCGGCACCCCCTTTCCGGCCAGGCTGGTCAGGTCCCCGACCCCAGACCTGGAGATCCGTTTCCCGTGGCTACCCTGCTCTATCGATGGGGCCGTACCGCCTTCCGGCGGCGCTGGCTCGTGACGTTGTTGTGGGCCGTGATCCTCGGCGCCGTGGGAGTCGGCGCCGCCAAGGCTCCGGCCTCCTCCGACGGCGGCACGTCGTTCATGCCCGGCATCGAGGCACAGAAGGCCTTCGACCTGATCGGACAGCGTTTCCCCGGCTCCGACGCCAATGGCGCCACCGCGCGGATCGTGTTCGTCGCGCCCCAGGGGGAGAAGGTGACCGCGTCCGGTCACCGCACCGCCATCGACACGCTCGTGACGGAAGCCGCCGCCGAGCCGAAGGTCGCCGGCGCGGTGAATCCGTTCACCGCGGGCGCGGTGAGCAAGGACGGCTCCACCGCCTACGCCACCGTGAACTACAGGGTGAAGGCCGACGATCTCGCCCAGAGCGACAAGGACGCCCTGGATAAGGCCATAGGCCAGGCCCGTGCCTCCGGCCTCACGGTCGAGGCCGGAGGCACCGCGATCGCCACGAAACCCGCCGCGGGCGGCTCGTCCGAGGCCATCGGCATCGCCCTCGCCGCGGTCGTCCTGCTGATCACCTTCGGTTCCCTCGCGGCCGCCGGCCTCCCGCTGCTCACCGCCGTCGTCGGCGTCGGGGTCAGCATGGTCGCCATCCTGGCCCTCGGCAGCGTCTTCGGCCTGTCCCTGACCTCCGGGACCCTCGCCTCGATGATCGGTCTCGCGGTCGGCATCGACTACGCCCTCTTCGTCGTCTCCCGCTACCGCGAGGAACGGGCCGCCGGCCACGCACCGCGCGAGGCGGCCGGTCTCGCCGTCGGCACGGCCGGCGCCGCCGTGGTCTTCGCGGGCCTCACCGTGGTCATCGCGCTGGCCGGCCTGGCCGTGGTCGACGTACCGATGCTCACCAAGATGGGCCTGTGCGCCGCGGGCGCCGTGGCCGTCGCCGTCCTGGTCGCCCTCACCCTCGTCCCCGCCCTGCTCGGCATGTGGCCGAACGCCGTACTCGCCCGGGCCGTACGCAAGCGCGGCCGCGTGGCCCGGACGGCCGACAACGCCGGTGCCCGGTGGGCGCGCTTCGTCCTGCGCCGTCCGGTGGCCGTGCTGCTGGCGTGCGTCGCGGGACTGGGCGCCCTGGCACTGCCCGCCACCCACCTGGAGATGGGCATGCCGGGAGACGAGTCCAAGCCCGTCTCCACGACGGAACGACGCGCCTACGACGCCCTCGCGCACGGTTTCGGGGCGGGGTTCAACGGGCCGCTGACGATCGTGGTCGACGCCAAGGGCGCGGCCGACCCCAAGGCCGCCGTCACCACCATCACCCAGGAGATCCGCGCGACCCACGGAGTCGTCTCCGTCTCACCCGCGCGGTTCGACAAGGCCGGCGACACCGCGCTCGTCTCGGCCGTGCCCTCCACCGGCCCGAACACCGAGGACACCAAGACCCTCGTCAAGACCATCCGCGCGCAGCGCACCGCACTGGAGCGACGGACGGGGGCGACCTTCGAGGTCACCGGAACGACGGCGATGAACATCGACGTCGCGCAGGCCCTGCAGGACGCGCTCGTGCCGTACCTGGCGGTCATCGTCGGCCTGGCGATGGTCCTCCTGCTGGTGGTGTTCCGGTCCGTGCTCGTGCCTGTCAAGGCCGCCTTCGGGTTCCTGCTGTCGGTGCTGGCCGCCCTCGGCGCGGTCGTGGCGGTCTTCCAGTGGGGCTGGGGCGCCGGGCTGCTGGGCGTGGAACAGACCGGTCCGATCATGAGCCTGATGCCGATCTTCCTGGTGGGCATCGTCTTCGGCCTGGCGATGGACTACGAGGTGTTCCTCGTGGCCCGGATGCGGGAGGCGTACGTCCACGGGGACCGAGCCGCGCAGGCGGTCGAAACCGGCTTCCGGCACAGCGCGCGGGTGGTCGTCGCCGCGGCGGTGATCATGATCGCGGTCTTCTCGGCGTTCATCGGTTCCGGCGAGTCGATGATCAAGACGATCGGTTTCGGCCTCGCCGTCGCGGTGCTGCTGGACGCCTTCGTCGTCCGCATGGCGCTCGTACCCGCGGTGCTGGCGCTGCTCGGCGACAAGGCATGGTGGATCCCGCGGTGGCTCGACCGGCTGCTGCCCCGCGTCGACGTCGAGGGCGCCGGGCTCACCGCGGCGCCGGCCCCCGTGGACGGCGTAACGGCGCCGCAGGAACCGGCCCGCACCTGACCCGGGCCCCACCCGGCAGGCCGCGCCATGCCGGTCTGCCGGGTGGGAGTATGTCTACGTCCGGTCCTCACTCGGAGCATGATGAACACAAGCTGGCAGCGTCGGGCGGCAGCCCGGCCGAAGGCCGTCGAGGCAGCCATGCTGGTGCTGCTCTTCGTGTGCACCGTCACCGGTGTCTTCGTCACCCGGGCGGTGATGCACCCGCCGCCGGCCGGGTGGGCCGGCGTCGCGCTGTCCGCCCCGGCCTGCGCCGCGCTGTACTGGCGACGCGCCCGCCCCCTGCACGTCCTCGCGGTGACCACGCTGTGCACGATGGCCGAGGGCGCGCTCGGCTACCTCATGACTCCGTTCCTGATGGGCCCGCTGCTGGTCGCGCAGTACGCCACGAACCTGCGCACACCCCGGCGCACCGCCTGGAACAGCGCGCTGGCGGCCGCTGCCGGCATGCTCGTCACCGGCGTGTTCCTCAGCACCCTGCACAACTCCGTGATCCTCGCCGTCGTCAACCCGGTGGCCTGGGTCCTGCTGAGCGCGGCCCTCGGCAGCTACATCCAGGTGCGCCGCGAGTACGCGGCGGCCCGCGCCGAGCACGCCGACCAGCAGCGGGAGGAGGAGGCACGCCATCGCGTGATCCAGGAACGCATGCGCATCGCACGCGAACTGCACGACGTCGTCGCCCATCACCTCACCCTCGCCGACGCCCAGGCGGGCACCGCGGCCCACCTCGCCCGCACCCACCCGGACCAGGCCCTCGCGATCATCGCGAAACTGCCTGAGACCACAGCCGCGGCCCTGCGCGAACTCAAGGCCACCGTGGGGCTCCTGCGCCAGGACACCGACCCCGCGGACGACCTGGCCCCGGCGCCGGGCCTGCGGCACCTGCCCGACCTCGTCGACGCCTGCGCGGCGGCCGGACTGGACGTCTCGGTCACCGTCGAGGGCCGGCCGCGCCGGCTCACCCCCGTACTCGACCTGACTGCCTACCGGATCATCCAGGAAGCCCTCACCAACGCCACCAAGCACGCGGCCACCCGCACCGCCCAGGTACGGCTCAGCTACACCCCCCGCTTCCTGACCCTGACCATCGCCAACGACACCGCCCCCGGCCGCCCGGCCGCGCCGGCCGGCCCCGGCGGCGGCTTCGGCCTGCTCAGCATGCGCGAGCGCGCCACCTCCGCCGGCGGCACGTTCCACGCGGGCCACCGTCCGCACGGCGGCTTCGAGGTCGCCTGCTCCCTCCCGCTCGACAGCCCCGACGAACTCGACAGCCCCGACGAAAGTCCCGAGGAAAGCCCCGCCCCATGACGATCCGCGTCCTGCTCGCCGACGACCAGGCCCTGCTCCGGGCGACCTTCCGCATCCTCATCGACTCGGTCCCGGACCTGACCGTGGTCGCGGAGGCCGCCGACGGGCAGGAGGCCATCGACCTCACCGCTACCCACCGGCCCGACGTCGTCCTCATGGACATCCGCATGCCCCAGGTCGACGGCGTGACCGCGACCGCCGCCATCTGCTCCCGCCCGGAACTGACGGGCACGCACATCCTGATCCTCACCACCTTCGAGAACGACGAGAACGTCGCCAAGGCCCTGCGCGCCGGCGCCAGCGGCTTCCTCGGCAAGGGCGTCAGCCCCGACGACCTCCTGTCCGGCATCCGCACCGTCGCGGCCGGCGACGCCCTCCTCTCACCCACCGCCACCCGCACCCTCATCACCCGCTTCCTGGCGGCCCCGGCCACCGACGACTTCCAGACCCTCCCCGACGCCGTCAGAACCCTGACCGACCGCGAACGCGAAGTCACCGCCCTCGCCGCCCACGGCAAGTCCAACGCGGACATCGCCGACCAACTCGTCCTGAGCCCCCTGACCGTACGCAGCCACATCCAGCGCGCCATGACCAAGCTCGACGCCCGCGACCGCGCCCAACTCGTGGTCATCGCCTACCAGAGCGGGCTGGTGAAACCGCATACGCGACACGACGGATGAGCGGGCGATACACCGGATTACGTGCCGGGTAATCGACCGCCACCCGCCGCGGTGGCAGGATCGTGGGCGTCAACAGCCGAGCGGCCGGAAGGGATGCCATGTCCGCCTACGCGATAGCCCACCTGCAGGAATCCGCCCCGCACCCGGAGATCGCCGAGTACATCGCGCGGGTCACCGCCACCTTCGAACCGTACGGCGGCCGGTTCCTCGTCCACGCCGGCGCGCACGAGGTGAAGGAGGGCTCCTGGCCCGGTCATGTCGTCGTCATCGGTTTCCCGTCGCTCGCGCAGGCGCGGGCCTGGTGGGACTCCGAGGCGTATCAGGAGATCGCTCCGCTGCGCTCACGTCACATCGAGGGAGACATCATCCTGGTGCCGGGCGTGCCCGAAGGCTACGACGCGGCCACGACCGCGCAGTCGATGAGGGAGGCACTCGCCGCCCGTTGAGGTGAGCCGCCTGCTCGGCTCCGACGGACCGGAGCCGGGGTGCCCGCCGTCATGTCCGAATCCGGCCAGCATCCCGGCCGGTGATCGCCTAGAACTGGGGGCATGACGACCTACTCGGCCGAAGCCGCTCGCGGAGAACATGCGCACCTTCGAGCTGCCGGCGGCGGCCAAGGAGAACGGTTTCCGGGCGTGTCTGCGTTTCCGGCCGTACCGGGTGGCCGGGCCGATCGCCGCCGACGTACCCGAACTGCTGTGCAGGGCCATGCAGTTGATCATCGCCGGGGCGCTGGACACGGGGACCGAGGCCGCGCTCGGCGCCCGGCTCGCCCGCTCGCGGCGCGCCCACTTCGCGCGCCGGCTGCTGGACGACACGGACCTGACGGTGACCGATGTGGCATTCGCGTCCGGCTTCGGCAGCGTACGGCAGTTCAACCGGGACATGCGGCTGGTCTTCCGGGCCGCACCGGTGGAGCTGCGCAGGCTGGAGACGCGGTTGCCTTCGCACCGCCGCTGCACTGGCCCGCCCTGCCGGCGTTCCTCGCCGAACGGGCCGTACCGGGCGTGGAGTCGGTGGAGGCGGACGTGTACCGGCGCACGATCAGCCTGGACGGCGAGGCCGGCCTGCTGGAGGTGCGCGCCGGCCGGATCTTCGGCGTGGACGCGGACACCGCCCCGGCGGAGACCGCCCTGGCCGCCGTACTCCGCCAGTGCGCCGACCAGCCGCAGGCGCGAGCAGTTGGCCGCCCTGCGCCTGAGCCACGCCGACGCCTTTCCGGCCACAGAAGCCCGGGACGGGACCGGCGCCGCATGGCACCCCTGGCGCGCCTTCGCCGCGACCCACCTGGCCCTGGCGGAACTCCCCACGCCCACGCCCTGACCACGTCATCACCCCAACCCACACCGAAGGAACCGACAGATGAACACCGCCCAGCGTGAACTGGCCGCCGTCCTGCGCGCGTTGCACGCGCCTGCCGACGGGCGTGCACTGGTGCTGCCCAACGCCTGGGACGCCGCGAGTGCCGCGCTGATCGTGCGGGCGGGTGCCCGGGCGGTCGCGACGACCAGTGGGGGTGTCGCCTGGTCGGCCGGACGGCCCGACGGCCATGGCCTCAGCCGGGATGAGATGGCCGAGGCCGTGCGGCGGATCGCCGCTGTGGTCGACGTGCCGGTGAGCGCGGACGTCGAAGGCGGTTACGGCCCCGGCGCCGAGGATGTCGCGGCCACCGTCCGCGCGGTGATCGAGGCCGGCGCGGTCGGTGTCAACCTCGAGGACTCGCTCGCTCCGGGCGGCCCGCTGCACGACGTGCCCGCTCACGCCGTACGACTGCGCGCGGCCCGGTCCGCCGCCGAGGAAGCGGGGCTGCCCGGCCTGTGGATCAACGCGCGCACGGATGTCTTCCTGTTCGGCATCGGCGCTCCGGAGGACCGCCTGGTGGACGTGCTCTCCCGGGCCAAGGCCTACGCCGACGCGGGCGCCGACAGCCTGTTCGTGCCCGGCCTCGTGGACCTGGACACCGTCGCCGAGCTGGTCCGCCGCAGCCCGCTGCCGGTCAACGTGCTGGCGGGGCCGGGCGCACCGTCGGTCACCGGGTTCGAAGCGGTCGGCGTGCGCCGGATCAGCGTGGGCACCGCGCTCGCCCAGACCGCGTACGGGGCCGTCCAGCGCGCGGCGACCGAGTTGCTGGGCGCGGGCACCTACGACGCGATGGCCGGCGCGGTGGACTTCGGCACCGTCAACAGCGCGGTAGGCACGGCGCGCACGGTCCGGTGACCACACCATGGGGTGTCTTTGCCCGCGCTGATGGGTTTCTTGGGCTGAACACGGCATTCCGGCCCGCTGCCGTACACGTTCCTCCCCTCGGATGTCGGTGCACGGTTCGCGTGCTCTCGCTTGCACTGCACAGCCCGAGGAGAACCCTTGTCCCGACGCCCGGTTCACTCCGTACGTTCCGTCACGGCGGCGGCCGCCGCGCTGGCCGCCGTCGGCGCGCTCACCGCGGCGGCCGTGCCCGCTTCGGCGCACGTCCCCGCGCACCCGCGCGCGGCCGCCCGGCATGTCCTGCTGCTGTCCGTCGACGGACTGCACCAGTCCGACCTGGCCTGGTACGTCGCCCGCCACCCGCACTCGGCCCTCGCGCGGCTCGCGGGCGGCGGCGTGGAGTACACCCACGCGGCCACCACCAACCCCTCCGACTCCTTCCCGGGCATGGTCGGTCAGCTCACGGGCGGCAACCCGGGCACCACGGGCGTCTACTACGACGACACCTACAGCTCCGCTCTCCTGCCGGCCGGTACGACGAAGTGCGCCGGCGCCAAGCCCGGCGCCGAGGTCGACCTCACCGAGGACCTCGACAAGAACCAGGACTCCCTCGACGCGGGCCAGGGCCTGACCGGACTGCCCGGCAGCATCCTCCAGATGACCGGCGCCCCCGCCCGGCTCCTCGCCCCCTCGAAGCTGCCGGTCGACCCGAAGACCTGCAGACCGGTCTACCCGCACTCCTACCTGCGCGTGAACACCGTCTTCGAGGTGGCCCGGCAGGCCGGCCTGCGCACCGCCTGGTCCGACAAGCACGCCGCCTACGACATCCTCAACGGGCCCTCCGGCAAGGGCATCCAGGACCTGTTCACGCCCGAGATCAACAGCAAGGCCATCGGCTACTCCGCCGGTGACTGGACCAAGGACAACGCCGCGACCGAGCAGTACGACGGCTACAAGGCGCGGGCCGTCCTCAACGAGATCGACGGCTACGACCACAGCCGCACCCACAAGGTGGGCACCCCGGCCGTCTTCGGGATGAACTTCCAGTCCGTCTCGACCGCCCAGAAGCTGCCCGCCTCCGACGGGCTGACCGGCGGTTACCAGGCGAAGGGCGTGCCCGGTCCGCTGCTGGCGAAGAACCTCGACTTCGTGGACCAGCAGGTCGGCGCCCTCCTCACCGAACTCGGCAAGCGGCACCTCGCCGACAGCACCACGGTGATCCTCTCCTCCAAGCACGGCCAGTCGCCCACCGACCCCACGGCGCTGACCCGTATCGACGACGGCCCCCTGCTCGACGGTCTCAACGCCGCCTGGAAGGCCGCCCACCCGGGCGCCGGCGATCTCGTCGCCCACGCGGTGGACGACGACGCCATGCTGATCTGGCTCACCGACCGGTCCCAGGCCGCCGCCGACTTCGCCAAGGCCTATCTGCTCGCCCGGTCCGGCACGGGCAACGGC
This sequence comes from Streptomyces sp. NPDC020192, assembly GCF_044388685.1. Lineage (NCBI taxonomy): Bacteria > Bacillati > Actinomycetota > Actinomycetes > Kitasatosporales > Streptomycetaceae > Streptomyces > Streptomyces sp. NPDC020192. The sequence continues at coordinate 109,666 of NZ_JBIRXG010000020.1, forward strand.
ATCGACGGCAAGGCCCGGCCCTTCACCGCGAGCGGTCTGGAGACCCTGTACGCGGGCGCGGCCGCCGCACGGTACTTCCACGCGCGCCCGGGTGACTCCCGAGTGCCCGACCTGGTCGGCGTCACCCAGTACGGCGTCGTCTACACCGGCGGCAAGGGCAAGATCGCCGAGCACGGCGGTGCCCACGCCGACGACCTCGACGTCCCGCTCGTCGTCTCCGGCGCCGCCACCCCGCACGGCGTGCGCGTCGCCGGCCCGGTGCACACCACGCAGATCGCCCCGACGATCCTGCGGCTGCTGGGACTCGACCCGCGGAGCCTGGACGCCGTACGCGTCGAGCACACCCGGGTCCTTCCCGCGAGCTGACCCTCGCAGGACTGCTCCGGTCGGCCCACACGCGCGTTACTCACTTTCGGGTGGCCGCATGGTCGGTCACCCGGCGTGTGGGCCCGCCAGGCCGTGAGAGAACGGCATTCAGGACATAAATGGTCATTGCATCCGAGGGTCGGCCGGCTGCACCACGGGGTGGTGTACATCAGCGGCGTCCGGCACGACGGACAGGGCCGGGCCGACCGCTCCAACCGCACCTTGAACAGGCGGTGGGTGGACATCACGAACGGCTCCCGCCGGGCGATGCACCTGGACCACTGGACGCTGTCCGACGCCGAAGGCCGCACGTACACCTTCCGGCACGTGCGGCTCGACGGCCGCGCCACCGTCCGCGTCCACACCGGCGTCGGCCGCAACACCAAGACCGACCTGTACCAGGACCGCCGCACGCGCGTGTGGGACACCAACACCGACACCGCGACCCTGTGCGACGCCCGCGGTCGGGTGATCGACACCGTGTCCTGGGGGCACGATCAACGGCGTGACGCCGCCGGCCGCCGCCACCACGGCGACCACGCCGTCGGTCACCGTCACTGACCTTGGACGCCCCCTCTCACGACACCAGCCCCGGACGGCGTTCTCGCCGACCGGGGCTGTCTCTTCGGCCGATCGCCGTGTCGGCACTTCCCGCCGAGTAGTACGCGGTGAGTAATACGTGATGTGTACCATCCCTGGGAGTTGTCACCTTCGGTATGTCGCCGCATCGCCGACGAAAGGACTGAACAGTGCCACTCACCGGACCCCTCTACGCCCTCTACGCCCGCCGCCTGCGCCGCCAGGTCAAGGGCGGGCCGCTGCCCGAGCACGTGGGGCTGATCATGGACGGCAACCGCCGTTGGGCCCGCCAGATGGGCATGACCAACCCGAGCCTCGGCCACAAGTTCGGCGCCGAGCGGGTGGACGACGTGCTGTCCTGGTGCGAGACGCTGGGCATCCGGCACGTCACGGTCTTCGTCTGCTCCACCGAGAACCTGGCCCGCCGTGACGACGGCGAAGTCGCCTTCCTCATGGAGCTGATCGAGCGGGTCGTGACGACCAAGCTCGCACGGCCGGAAGCCCGCTGGCAGGTACACATCGCCGGCACCGTCGACGGCCTCCCCACCTCCACCGCCCACGCCCTGAAGAACGCGGTGGAAGCGACGCGGGGCTGTACCACCGGAGCACATGTCACCCTCGCCATCGGCTACGGCGGCCGGCAGGAGGTCATCGACGCCATGCGCGAGCTGTTGACCGAACGCGCGGAGGCGGGGCAGTCGCTGGCCGACCTGGCGGAGAGCCTGACGGTGGACGACATCGCCCGGCACCTGTACACGGCGGGCCGGCCGGACCCCGACCTGCTCATCCGCACCAGCGGAGAACAGCGGCTGTCGAACTTCCTGCTCTGGCAGAGCGCCTACGCCGAGCTCTACTTCTGCGAGGCCTACTGGCCCGCCTTCCGCGAGGTCGACTTCCTGCGGGCCCTGCGCAGCTACGGCGCCCGGGAGCGCCGGTACGGGAAGTGACAATCCTCCTCCGCCACGGCTCCAGCGGCTCGTAGCAGATTGGCCTGTGCCCCAGCGAGCGGGGAGAAGCGGGTGACCCGGTCCGCGAGCGGTCCGCGGCGCGGGCTCACACGCGCCTCCCCGCCCCTGTGCGGCGGGCGTAACCCCTGATGATCAGGTGCGGAGACACCGGCGTAATGAGCGGTTCGTACCGTCACGAAGGGTGGGAACAGGTCGAGCAGTGGACAAGGAGGCGCCCGTGGCCGCGCCGGGCTCGCGGAGCGAGGGCACGACGAAGGTGCGGACGGTCTGCTCGTACTGCGGGGTGGGCTGCGGCCTGGTCCTCGACATCGGGAGGGGACCGGACGGACGTCGTACGGTGCTGAAGGCGAGCGGGGACAAGGAGCACCCGGCGAACTTCGGCCGGCTGTGCACCAAGGGCGCGACCACCGCGGACATGCTCGCCGCCCCGGGGCGGCTGACCACCGCCCTCGTCCGGACGGACCGCGGCGAGGAGCCGCAGCCCGCGCCCGTGGCGGCCGCCGTGGCCGAGACCGCCCGCCGGCTGCGCGCGATCATCGACGAGCACGGCCCCGACGCGGTCGCCCTCTACGTCTCCGGACAGATGAGCCTGGAGGCGCAGTACCTGGCGAACAAGCTGGCCAAGGGTTTCCTGCGGACCAACCAGATCGAGTCGAACTCCCGGCTGTGCATGGCCAGCGCGGGAACCGGTTACAAGCTGTCGCTGGGCGCGGACGGGCCGCCCGGGTCGTACCAGGACCTCGACAAGGCCGACGTCTTCTTCGTCATCGGTTCCAACATGGCCGACTGCCATCCCATCCTCTTCCTGCGGATGATGGACCGGGTGAAGTCGGCGGGGGCCAAGCTCATCGTCGTGGACCCGCGGCGCACCGCCACCGCCGCCAAGGCCGACCTGTTCCTGCAGATCAAGCCGGGCACGGACCTCGCGCTGCTCAACGGGCTGCTGCACCTGCTGCACGCGAACGGCCACACCGACCCCGACTTCATCGCCGCGCACACCGAGGGCTGGGAGGCGATGCCCGGCTTCCTCGCCGACTACCCGCCCGCCGCCGTGGCCGAGATCACCGGCATACCCGAGGACGACATCCGCGAGGCCGCCCGGCTGATCGGTGAGGCGGGGGAGTGGACGAGCTGCTGGACGATGGGCCTGAACCAGTCCACGCACGGCACCTGGAACACCAACGCCCTGGTCAACCTGCACCTCGCCACCGGCGCCGTCTGCCGGCCCGGCAGCGGCCCCTTCTCCCTCACCGGCCAGCCCAACGCCATGGGCGGCCGGGAGATGGGCTACATGGGCCCGGGGCTGCCCGGCCAGCGGTCCGTGCTCGCCGACGCCGACCGGGCCTTCGTCGAGGAGCTGTGGGAGCTGGATCCGGGCACCCTGCGCGCCGACGGGGTCGGCAAGGGCACCATCGAGATGTTCCGGAAGATGGCCGACGGGGACATCAAGGCGTGCTGGATCATCTGCACCAACCCGGTCGCCTCCGTCGCGAACCGCAGGACGGTCATCGAGGGCCTGGAGGCCGCCGAGTTCGTGGTCACCCAGGACGTGTTCGCCGAGACGGAGACCAACGCCTACGCCGACGTCGTCCTGCCCGGCGCGCTGTGGACCGAGACCGAGGGCGTCCTGATCAACAGCGAACGCAACCTCACCCTCGCCCGGCCCGCCGCCGACCCGCCAGGCGAGGCGACCGCGGACTGGCGCATCATCGCCGCCGTGGCCCGTGAGATGGGCTACGAGAAGGCCTTCGCGTACGACAGCGCCGAGGAGGTCTTCGAGGAGATCAAGCGCGCCTGGAACCCGGTGACCGGCTGGGACCTGCGCGGGGTGAGCTACGAGCGGCTGCGCACCACCCCGGTGCAGTGGCCAGCGGCGAGCGCCGACGGTCCCGACCGCAATCCGATCCGGTACGTCGGAGAGGACGGAACAGCCAGCGCGCCGAGGTTCCCGACCGCGAGCGGCCGCGCCGTCTTCCATGCCCGTCCGCACATCCCCGCGGCGGAGATGCCCGACGACGACTACCCGTTCGTGCTCAACACCGGCCGGGTCCAGCACCAGTGGCACACGCTGACCAAGACGGCCAAGGTGGCCAAGCTGAACAAGCTCGACCCCGGCCCCTTCGTGGAGGTGCACCCGCAGGACGCGGCCCGACTCGGCCTCACAGACGGGGATTCGGTGGAGGTCGCCTCGCGGCGCGGGCGGGCCGTGCTGCCCGCGGTCGTCACCGACCGGGTGCGGCCGGGCTGCTGTTTCGCGCCGTTCCACTGGAACGACCTGTTCGGCGAGTACCTGAGCGTCAACGCCGTGACCAGCGACGCCGTCGACCCGCTGTCGTTCCAGCCCGAGTTCAAGGTCGCCGCGGTGTCGCTGACCAAGGTGGCCACCCCGGTGACCGTGCGGCCTCCGGTGCCGGCGGCCCCGCAGGCCGCGACCCCGGTACCCGTCGCGGCTGTCCCGGCGCTCGCCGCGCTTCCTCCGGCGTCCGTGCCCGACCCGTTCGGACTGGAACCCGGGCCGCCGCCCGTCCTCGCCGAACACGAACGCCGCTATCTGGCGGGCTTCCTGGCCGGTATCCCGCTGGGCACGCCGGGCGTACCGGTCCTGCCGTCGAACGCCCCGTTCACCCCGGAGCACGCCCTGTGGATCAACGGCGTACTCGCCGGAATGTACTCCCGGTCCGAGGCGGCGCCCGCGCACCGGACCGGCGGCTCCGCACAGCCGCCCGCCCCGGCCTCCGGCACCCTCCGCCGCCAGGTCGTGATCCTGTGGGCCTCGCAGACCGGCAACGCCGAGGAGTTCGCGACCGCCACGGCCGAGCGGCTCACCGCCGACGGCCACGCCGCCTCCCTCGTGCCCATGGCGGACGCGGACCCCACCGCGCTGCCGTCCGACGCCGACCTGCTGCTGATCACGAGCACCTTCGGTGACGGCGACGCCCCGGACAACGGCGCCAGCTTCTGGGACGCCCTCGCCGCGCCCGACGCCCCGCGCCTGATAGGCAGGCGTTACGCCGTCCTGGCCTTCGGCGACTCCTCCTACGACGACTTCTGCGGTCACGGCCGCCGCATCGACCGGCGCCTGGCGGAGCTGGACGCGACACCGCTGGCCCCGCGCACCGACTGCGAACCGGACTACGAGACCGCGGCCGGAGCCTGGCTCGACCAGGTGCGCTCCGTACTGAAGCCCGCCGAGCAGCAGGCCGTCACCGCCCCGGCGCCCCCGCGACCGACCCGGCCCACCCCCGTCACCGCCCGCCTCACCGGCAACCGCCTGCTCAGTCTGCCCGGCGCGGGCAAGGAGGTCCGGCGGTTCACCTTCGACACCCGGGACAACGACACCCCGCTCGGCTACGAGGCCGGGGACGCCCTGTCCGTACATCCCGTCAACCGGCCCGAGCTGGTGACGGAATGGCTCGCCGTCACCGGACTCGACGCCGACGCGGCCGTAGCACTCAGGACCGCCGGAGAGGTGCCGTTCGGCGAAGCCCTGCTGCGGCACCTGGACATCACCCGCGTCACCCCCGACCTGCTGCGCTTCGCCGCCGACCGCGCCCGGGACCCGCGCGAGCTGCGCAAGCTGCTCCGGCCCGACAACAAGGGCGAGCTGGCGCAGTGGTCCTGGGGGCGGCAGGCCGTCGACGTCGTCGCCGAGTTCGGCATCCGGGCCGGGGCGCAGGAGTGGGCCGACGCGCTGGGGCGGCTGCAACCCCGGCTGTACTCCATATCGTCCAGCCCACTGACCGACCCCCACCTGGTGTCGCTGACCGTCTCCGTCGTCCGCTACGAGAACCTGGGCGGCCGCCTCCGCCAGGGCGTGTGCTCCCCGTTCCTCGCCGACGCCGAGCCCGGCACCCCGGTGCCGGTCCGTGTCCAGCGGGCGCCGCACTTCCGGCCGCCCGCCGACCCCGCCACCCCGGCGGTGATGGTGGGCCCCGGCACGGGCGTCGCACCCTTCATCGGCTTCCTGGAGGAACGCCGGGCCCGCGGCCACCGCGCCCCGAACTGGCTGTTCTTCGGCGAACAGCACCGGGCGACGGACTTCTACTACGAGGAGGAGCTGACCGGGTTCCTCGCCGACGGCACGCTCACCCGCCTGGACACCGCCTTCTCCCGCGACCAGCGCGCCAAGGTCTACGTCCAGGACCGCATGCGCGAACACGGCCCGCTGCTGTGGTCCTGGCTCCAGGACGGCGCCCACTTCTACGTCTGCGGCGACGCCTCCCGCATGGCCAAGGACGTCGACCGGGCCCTGCGGCAGATCGCCGTCGTGCACGGCGGCCTGGACGAGACGGAGGCGGCGGTCTACGTCAAGCAACTCGGCGCCGACAAGCGCTATGTGCGGGACGTGTACTGACGGGAGCGCCGGTTACGGCTTGCGCGCGAGGCCGCCGTGCTCGGCGACGACCTGCGGGGCGGGCGAACCGGGTTCCGGACGCCACTCGGTGACCGGCACGACGCCGGGCTCGATGAGCTCCAGGCCGTCGATATAGGCGGTCGCGCCCTCGGGGGAGGAGCAGAGCAGCGCGCGGGCATGGGCCAGGACCATCGGGTCGTTGTCGACGTAGACGATCCGCGTCTCGGGAGCGATGCCCTGGGCGACCTCATGAGTGTTCTGCGCGGTCGGCAGACCCGTGCCGACGTCCAGGAACTGCCGGATGCCCGCCTCGGCCACCAGATACGTGATGGTACGGCGCAGGAAGGCGCGGCTGCTGCGGGCGATGGTGACGATGCCCGGGAAGACGGCGGTGTACGCGTCGCCCGCCTGCTCGTCGACCGGGTAGTTGTCCTTGCCGCCGAGCCAGTAGTTCCAGATACGGGCGGAGTGCGGCACCGACGTGTCGATCTTCTGACGGAGCGCTGCTTCGGACGTCGACGCGGAGTCGGTCATGAGTCGAATCCGTCTTTCGGCCAAGGCGTGGATCGGTCACGGCACAACCTACGTCCGAACACCCGTGTCCCACCAAGCAGTTCGCGTCTCCGGCCGGTCGGATGACGTCGGGGAGAGAGGCCGCACGGGGAGCCGGATCCCTGTCCTGGCTCGGTCTCCGTTCCGTAGTGCGCAGGTCAAGGGCCGGTCATGGGTGCGAAAGGCGGGTTGCGGCGGGCGTATCGTTGACGCGGTTTCATTGCCACAGGACCGCGACACTCTCTGCGCGGCCGTGACCGGGAGGAGGCGACATGGACAGTAGTCCGGGCCATAGTCGGCCCCTCTTCGCGTTGTCCGCGCCGTCCTTCCGCGGCCCGGAGCAGCCTCTTCTTCCCTGATTCCCATCCGGCCCACCAGCTGGCAGGCCGGTTGGCGCCGTGCGCTCGTGCGTCCGGGCCCGGGGAGGTGGTGCGCTGCCGTGGGCCGCCCGCCGCCCCGTCATACCGGGGCAAGGGGGTGTTCACCTTGGCTACCCATACTCTGCTCATGTCCACTTCGGCGCGTCTGCGCGACCGCCGGGTCCATCTGGAGCGCCGTGCCACCGCGTCCAAGGCGGTCCGCATGTCGCTGGTCTCTCTCGCGGGACTGATCGGCGGGCCGGCCACCAACCAGTCCGGCGACGAGGTCGGCCGCGTCGTCGACGTCGTCGCACGGCTCTACGGCACCGACTCCTACCCGCCGGTCACCGGTCTCATCCTGCGCATCGGCCGGCGCCGCACCTTCCTGCCGGCCGACGCCCTCGGCAAGGTGCACGCCGGACACGTCCGGCTGCGCACCGCCCGCGTCGACCTGCGGGACTTCGTGCGCCGCCCCGGTGAGGTGCTGCTGGCCAAGGACGTCCTCGACCACCAGCTGGTCGACGTCGACGGCGTTCAGGTCACCCGGGCCGCCGACCTGTATCTGGCACCCCTGGTGGACCAGGTCGTGCTGGTCGGCGTCGACGTCTCCCTGCCCACCCTGCTGCGCCGGCTCGGCCCGCGCCGCTGGCAGGCCCGCCCCACCCCGGAGCGGGTCCTGGACTGGCAGGCCGTCGCCCCGTTCGCCGAGCAGGCCACCGAGGGCCCGCCCGAGGTACGGCTGCGCGCCTCCCGCACGGCGCTGCACCGGCTGCGCCCGGCCGACCTCGCCGACATCCTCGAGGACCTCGGCCGCGCCGAACGCCAGCAGCTGCTCGACTGGCTGGAACCGGAGCAGGCCGCCGACGCGCTGGAGGAGATGGAACCGGCCGAGCTGCAGAACCTGCTGCGCGAGGCCCAGCCGGAACACGCCGCCCGCCTGGTCGACGAGATGGAGCCCGACGAGGCCACCGACGCCCTGCGCGACCTCACCCGCGAGGAGCGCGAGGCCCTGCTGACCCGGATGCCGAAGGACGAGGCGGCGGAACTGCGCCGGCTGCTGACCCACCGGGAGGGCACGGCGGGCGGTGCCATGACCACGCTGTTGATCACCGCCCGGCAGGACGAGACCGTCGCCGAGGTGCGGGGCCGGCTCGCCGAGCAGCACGAGCACCGCACCGAGATCGACGCGGTCGCCGTCGTCGACGGCACGGACCGGCTGCTGTCGGACATCCCGCTGTTCGACCTGGCGGTGGCCGAGGACACGACCCCGATCGCCGACCTGGTCACCTGGCGGACCCAGTTCGGCCCGCCGGACACCGTCCACGCCGACACCTCCCTGGCCGAGGCCGCCGACCAGCTCGTCGCGGCCCGTGCCTCCTCACTCCTGGTGGTCGACGACTCCGGCCGCCCGCTCGGCCGGATCCTGGCCGACGACCTGCTCGACGCCCTGCTGCCCGAACGCGGCCGGCTGCACTTCCGGAGGTTCCTCCAGTGACCCGCGACCTCGACACCGCCACCGCGGCACCGCAGGCCCCCACGCCCGCGCGCCGGACCGGCTGGCGGCGCCTCACCATGATCGCGGCCGTCGCCGGACCCGGACTGGTCGCCGCGAACGCCGGCAACGACGCCGCCGGCATCGCCACGTACGCCTCGGCGGGCTCCCAGTTCACCTACGGCACCCTGTTCTTCATGGTGCTCGTCACCATCGCCCTGGTCATGGTGCAGGAGATGGCCGTACGCCTCGGCGCCCACACCGGCAAGGGCCTGGGTGCCCTGATCCGTGAACAGTTCAGCCTGCGCCTGACCGCGCTCGCCGTCTCCTGCCTGCTGCTCGCCAACACGGGCCTGGTCGTGTCCGAGTTCGCCGGCATCGGCGCCGCGTTCGAACTGCTCGGCGTACCGAAGTGGGCGGTGATCCCGCCGGCGGCGGTCCTGCTGTGGGCGCTGGTGCTGTTCGGCTCCTACCACTGGGCCGAGCGCATCTTCCTGATCATGTCGCTGGCCTTCTTCGCGTACCCGATCGCGATGATCCTCGGCCACCCCGACTGGGGCGCGGTCGGCCACCACCTGGTCGTCCCGCACATGGAGCCGAGCAAGAGCTTCATCCTGCTGGCGGTCGCGCTGATCGGTACGACCGTCAGCCCGTACATGCAGTTCTACGCGGCCGCCGGCGTCGTGGACCGGGGCGCCAAGCCCGCCGACTACCCGCTGATCCGCGCCGACGCCATCCTCGGTGCCGTCTTCGCCTGCGTCATCAGCCTGACCATCATCATCGCCACGGCGTCCGCCATCGGCGGCACCGGCCCGCTGGACTCCGCCGCCCAGGCCGCCGAGGCACTGAAGCCGGTCGCGGGCCGCAACGCGGAGCTGCTGTTCGCGCTCGGCCTGCTCGGCGCCTCCGCTCTGGCCGGCGCCGTCGTCCCGCTCTCGGCGAGCTACGCCATAGGAGAGGCGGCCGGGGTAGAGCGCTCCGTCTCCCGCAGCTTCCGCGACGCCCCGCTCTTCCTCGGCCTGTTCACCGCCCAGATCGTGCTCGGCGCCACGGTGGCCATGACCCCGGTCGACGTCATCCAGCTGCTGATCGGCACCCAGGTCCTCCAGGGCCTGATCAGCCCCGTCGTCCTGGTCTACCTCCTGGTCCTGACCAACCGCCGCTCGGTCCTCGGCCCGGCCGCCAACGGCCCGCGCTACCGCATCGCCGCCACCACGGTCGTCGTGGGCGTCGCCGCCATGTCGACGATCCTCCTCGTCCAGACGGTCCTGGGCTGGTTCGGTCTTGCCTGATCCCCGCTTTTCACCCCGGCGTGCGGCACCCCGATGCCGGGCCTCGGCCCGCCGGGGACTACCGTCCCGTGGTGGACCCGAGCCGGACTCTTCCGTGCCGAGCCCCCCGAACCGAGCCAAAGGAGGACGATCCGCATGGATGGTCACGCGATGACCGCGCTGTCGGCCGGTCAGCTCCCCGAGCTGACCACGGGACGACTGCTGTCCACATGGCAGCTCGACATCCCCGCGCTGCTGCTGGTCATCGTCCTGGGCGCGCTCTACGGCCGGGGCGTCGCCCGGCTGCGCGAGCGGGGCGAGCCCTGGCCGCCGGGCCGCGTGGCCGCCTTCGTGCTGCTCGGCCTGGGCACGCTGGTCGTGGCCACGATGTCCGCGCTCGCCGTCTACGACCATGTGCTGTTCTGGCCGGCCGCCGTGCAGAACATCCTCCTGGACCTCGTCGCCCCCCTGGGCCTGGCCCTCGGCGACCCGCTCCGGCTCGCCGCCCGGGCCCTGCCGGAGAACGCCGCCGGGCGCGTACGCCGGGTGATGTCCGGCCGCCTGGTACGAGTCCTGACGTTCCCCCTGGTCAGCACGGCCCTGGTGCTGGCCACGGAACTCACGGTGTACTTCACGCCGTACTTCGAGACAGCCCTGCGCGTGGGCTGGCTGCACGAGCTGATGTATCTGCACCTGCTCGTGGCCGGCTCCCTGTTCGTCGTGCCGGTGCTGACCCACGAGGAGACACTGCCCAGCTGGTGCACCCACCCGGTACGGGCGGGACTGGTCTTCCTGGACGGCGTCGTCGACGCGGTCCCCGGCGTGGTGGTGATGACGCACAGCACCCTCATCGCGGGCGCCTGGTACCTGCACCACGCGCCGACCTGGTCCCCGGACGTCCAACACGACCAGCAGATCGGCGGCGGCGCGATGCTCAGCATCGCCGAACTGGTCGCGCTGCCCTTCCTGCTGGCCCTGCTGTACCAGTGGGCCCGCGCGGAACGGGTCCAGAACGCCGCCCTGGACCGCCGCCTGGACGCGGAACTCGCGCCCGCCGTCGTAGCCGCGCCCGCCGCGGACCCCGACGCCTCGGGACACGGCCAGGAGGCCCCGTCCCGGGCTGAGGAGCGGGTACGCCCCTGGTGGGAGACCGAACAGAACGAGGTGGCCGCGCGGATCCGGGGCCAGCACCGGGAGAGGTGACGGCGACCGAGCTGATCACTGGACTACCGTGACGTGGCATGAACACGAGCAACTGGGTGGCCGACACCCGGACCTCCTACGACACGGTGGCGGTCAGCTACGCCGGTCACATGCGCGAGGTGCTGGCCGGGGCGCCGTATCTCCGAGCCGCCCTGGCGCTGTTCACCGATCTGGTGCACTCCGCCGGCGGCGGGCCGGTGGCCGACGTGGGCTGCGGACCGGGGCATGTCACCGCGCATCTCCGCGAGCTGGGTGTGGACGCCTTCGGCATCGACCTTTCACCGGCGATGATCGACGTGGCCCGGCGTGACCACCCCGGCCTCCGGTTCGAGGTGGGGTCGATGGCGGACCTCGACCTCGCCGACGCCTCGGTCGTCGGCCTCCTCGCCTTCTGGTCGCTGATCCACGTTCCCGACGACGCCGTCCCCACGGTCCTCGGCCACTTCCGGCGCGTGCTGCGCCCCGGCGGCCCCCTCCTGCTCGGCTTCCACGTCGGCGACGAGTCGGTGCTGAAGACCCAGGGCTACGGCGGTCACCCGATGAACGTCCACGTCCACCGCCGCCGGCCCGACCGCGTGGCGGACTGGCTGCGCGATGCCGGCTTCACCGTCGAGGCTCATCTGGCGCTCGACCTCGACAAGAGCACTCCGGGCGCGGTCCTCTTCGCGCGCCGTCAGAGTTAGTCCGGTGTCCGGCCCGCGCGAGGCGGGCCGGACGGGTGGGATCAGCCGCCGAGCGCGTCGAGTACGGCGTTCGCCATGACGCGTTCACCCATGGCGTTCGGATGGAGCGGCAGGGCGGGCGAGGCGGGGAGCAGTCCCTCGATCCAGGGCGACGAGGAGCAGCTGTCATGGCCCAGGGTGGGGGTGAGCGTGTCCACGTAGGTGGCGTCCTCGGCTCGGGCGGTGGTGGCGACCGTGTCGTTGAGCTCGCCCAGCACGGAACGCAGGAACGCGATGTCCCCCGGCGTGACCGGCATCTTGCCCAGGCACTGCTCGGGGCTGTCGGGCAGCACCGCCGGATAGCCGACGACGAGCACCCTGGCCTGCGGGGCATGCGCATGGATCAGCCGGAGGGCGCTGTCGAGCTGTGCCGCGGCGGAGTCGAGCCGCTCGGTGAGGGTGTTCTTGTAGGAGTCACGGCAGGGCGTACCGAGGGGATCGGTCACGGAGAGGGCGGAGCAGGTGGCGGCGACGTCGCCGAACCCGAAGTCGGACGTGCCGAGGTTGTCGCCCGCGACGGTGAGCGTGACCAGAGTGGTGTCCGGTGTGACGGCGTCGAGCTGAGGGCCGTTCACGACGGCTCCGGCGTCCGTCTGGGCCGTGGTGAGCGCGCTGACCTTCGCACCGGCGCAGGTCACGTCCCGGTACGTGCCCGGGGCCAGGGACTCGGCGACGAGGTGGCCGTAGTCATGGTCGGAGCGCATGCACAGGCCCGCGGACTGGGCGGGGATGCCGGCCCCGGCGGCGTACGAGTCCCCGAGCGCCACGTAGGCGCCGCTCCCGCTGGAGCCCGAGGCCGTCGCGTGGGCGGTGGTGGAGGCGGTCGCCAGCAGCATGCTGCCGGCGAGAACGGATGACCATGTACCGAGTCGGTGGCTGCGGTGCGTGCTCGTGGATGCGGCTCTGGGCACGGTTGCTCCTGGGGAGGTGCGACGACGGAAGACGAACTCCGGTACCGGCCGGTAACGTTGCCGTCATCGTCGTAGCCGCCCGCGCGACGGGCCATGTACCCGCACACAGCAGAGCACCGGCCTCCTTGTCCCCGTGCACAAGCGACTCGTGCGCCGGGCGCCTCTTTGTAGCCTGCCGGTCATGAGCCGCACACCGCCGCCGCCCGCCGCGATCGCCCCCATCGCGGCCGTACTGCTCGGCCGCGCCCACGAGTTGGGCACCCGGATGGCCCGCCGCATCCGCGCCGAGGTCACCTACTACGGCGGCGAAGGGCCCGTCACGCTCGAGGAGCTGACCGCCAGCTGCCGGCGCAACACCGAGCTGGTCTTCGGGCAGTTGGCCGACGGCTGTACGGCCGGCATGGAACCGGCCGAGGAGACGGGCCGCAGAGCGGCACGCGAGGGGGCGCCGCTGGGGGAGCTGCTGCACGCCTATCGCGTCGGCTCGGAGTTCCTGTGGTCCGAGCTGGCGGCCGCGGCCCGTGCCGCCGACGCCGTCACCGCCGACACCATCGTGGCCCTGGCGGCGTGGTGGGTGAACGAGGGCCTCGCGGCGGCGGCCAGCGACGCCTACCGCGCAACCGCTTCGGAACTGCTGCTCCAACGCGACCGTGAACGGTCCGTACTGGTCGAGGCCCTGTTCACGGGCGTGCTCACCGACCGCACCACCCTCTGGGAAGCCGCCGACGCGCTCGGGCTGCCGGCCGAGGGGCCCTTCGTGGTGGTGGCCGCCGGTGTCCCCGCACCGGGGCGGGAGGCGCTGCCCGGCATCGAGCCCCGGCTGCTGGCCGACCGGATCCGCTCGGCCTGGCGGCTGCTGCCCGACCTTCAGGTCGGCGTCATCGCGGCCCGCGGCCCGGACAGCGAGGCCGCCGCCCTGCGCGTCCTCGGCGGTTTCGCCGAGGCCCGGGTGGGGGTCAGCCCCGCGTATCCGGCCCTGCGGGACACCCCGAGAGCCCTGCGGCTGGCCCGCCTCGCGCTGGACCGGGTGCCGACGGAGGCGACAGGCATCGTACGGTTCGACGACGGTCCGGTCGCCGCACTGGTGGCCGCGTCCGTGGACGAGGCCGGCAGAATCGCGCGCACCGTCTTCGCGCGCGTACTGGAACTGCCCCGCGAGGAACGAGCCCGGCTGCTGGAGACCTTGGAGCAGTGGTACGCGGCCGGGGGCGCGGCGGCCGAAGCGGCGCGGCGGCTGTACTGCCATCGCAACACCGTCCGCTACCGCCTGCGCCGGCTCGAGGAACTGACCGGCCGCTCCCTCCAGGACCCCCGCGCCGTCGCCGATCTCTCGGTGGCCCTGCACGCACTACGGCTGCTTCCGCCCGGAGGGGCGTGAACCACCGCTGACCGCCTGACGCGTCGCCAGTTTCGCGTGGTCGGTGTCGGGGAGCCAGTCGCGCTGCGGGGAGTACTCGAGCCAGCGGCGGGCGCGGCCGGTTGCGGAGAAGCCGCGCAGCAGGGTGTCGAGCAGCGGGTGACGGTAGGACTCGCACCAGGCCAGCGACCACGCGTACAGCGGGGTGGGGTCGGCCAACGGGATCCCGCGCAAGCCCGCGTGGTCCGGCAGCGGCGCGTCGGCGGGGAAGAGGGTGAAGCCTTCGCGGTCGGCGCCGACGTGCTGGAGGAGGTGGTCCAGGCCCAGGTTGGGACCGTCGTGCCGCCGGGTGATGCGGAACTCGTCGGCGAAGCGGCGCAGGAAGTCCAGGCGGCTCAGTTCGGCAGGGCTCCACAGGACGCTGTCGCGCAGGTCGGCGGGCCGGAGCACGTCCGCGCCGGCCAGCGGGTGGGACGGGCCGAGCACCACGTCGACGGGTTCCAGTCGTACCAGCCGCTGGGTCAGCCCCGCATCCCGTCCGTCGGGCAGCGGATGCACCCGCCCGAACCCCAGGTCCGTGTCACCGCGCAACAGGGCTTGGGCGACTGACGGCCAGTCACGTCCCGGCCCCGGCTCCCACCGTACCGGCTCGGACGCCTCGACAGCGGCGGCGACGGTACGCATCGGCGCGTACAGATGCCCCCACGTGTCGATCCGTACGGCCGCTCCGGCGCCCGTCACCGCCGCGACCGCGCGCTCTCCGGCCGCGAGCGCCTCACGCGCGGCCGGTACGAACCGTTCGCCCGCCTCGCTCAGCCGGACGCCGCCCTGGCGCTCGAAGAGCCGGACGCCGAGCAGCTCCTCCAGCCTGGCGATGCGCTTGGACAGCGCCTGCTGGCTGGTGTTCAGCTCCTCGGCGGCCCGCCCGAAGTGCAGTGTGCCGGCGGTGGTGACGAAGGCGCGGACCAGGGCGAGGTCGAGATCCATGCCGCTGACCTTATGCGACAACCCGGCGTTGTCGGCCGGGCGGCCCGGTTGTTGGCCGGGCCGCCGCCCGGGCCGGTCAGATGGTGCCCTCGACGCCACACCGACCGACGGCCGACAGGCCGGCGAGGAGGACGACACCGATGAAAGCCTTCGTACCCACCGGAGATCCAGCCGAGCCGGTCGTGCTCGCCGACGTCGCCGAGCCGACGCCCCGCCCCGACGAAGCCCTGGTGAAGGTCGAGGCGTTCTCCGTCAACCGGGGTGAGACCTTCAAGCTGGAGAAGCCCGTCCCCGGTGAACGCCCCGGCAAGGACATCGCGGGCCTGGTGGTGCAGCCGGCCGCCGACGGAAGCGGACCGTCGGGCGTCACCCGCGTGGTCGGACACCCCATGTCCGGCGGCTGGGCCGAGTACGTGTCGGTGCCCACCGGTGCGCTCGCCGAACTGCCCGACGGCGTCAGCACACTCCAGGGCGCGGCCCTGCCCCTGGCCGGCCTCACCGCGCTGCGGCTGCTGCGCACGGCCGGGCCCGTCCTGGGCCGGCGGATCCTGCTGACCGGCGCGTCCGGGGGAGTCGGCCACTACGTCACCGAGCTGGCGGCGGCCGCCGGGGCCCAGGTCACCGCCGTGACCCGGGACGCCGAACGCGGCGCCCGGCTCGCCGAACTCGGCGCCGCCGACATCGTCCACGACGTGGCCGACGCCCGAGGCCCGTACGACATCGTGCTGGAGTCCACCGGCGGCCAGGCCCTCGCCACCGCTCTGGCCCGGCTCACCAGGCGCGGCACCCTCATCTGGTTCGGACAGGCCGGCCGCACACCAGCGACGCTCGACTTCTTCGACTTCTTCACCGGTCCCGAATCGGCCGTCATCCGCCACTTCCACTACCTCGACGCCGACACCCGCCTCGACGACGACCTGGCCGCACTGGTCCGGCTGACCGCCGAGGGCCGACTGCATCCGGAGATCGGCCGGGTCATGGACTGGGCGGACACCGCGACCGCACTCACCGACCTGCGCGACCGCCGCATCCGCGGCAAGGCCGTCCTGACGCTGTCCTGAACCACGCCACGACCCACAGACCTCACCACAACCGAAGGAGTACGACCATGACCATCACCGCCCCCCGGGCCGTCGTCATCCGCTATGTCGAGGCCGTCCGTGACGGCGCCGCGGACGTCATCCGCGACAGCTTCGCCGAGGACGCCACCTGGCACTACCCGGGCGACCTGCCCATCTCCAAGGTGTGGCACGGCCGGGACCGCATCATCGACGAGTTCCTCGGCAGCATGGGACCGGTCCTCGTACCGGGCACCCTCGAGATCGAACTGATCAGCACGCTCGCCGAGGACGACCGCGTGGTGGCCGAGTGGACCTCCAAGGCCAGGACCGTGTACGGCGGCACCTACGACAACCGCTGCATCGGCATCTACACCGTCCATGACGGCAAGATCACCTCCGTCGTGGAATACGCCGACACCCGCCATGTGGCCGCCGCCCTGTTCCCGGACCACGGCGCGCTCGATCAGGGCCTCAAAGATCCCTGCGCATGAGCACGCACATGGTCTCGTACCGACGGATCGCCCCGTCCGGGCCTTCCTCGTCCCAGGCATCCGGTTCGCGGCCGTACGCGACGTACCCCAGTCGCTCGTACAGGGCGCGAGCCCGGGGATTGTCCTCTTCCACGGCGAGTTCGGCCCTGCGCAGCCCACGGGCCATGATGCGCTGCTCGGCGGCACGGATCAGCAGTGTGCCCAGGCCGCAGGACTGCAGCGCCGGGAGCACGGCGAGCTGCCAGATGGTCCCGGCGTCTTTGTGGGCCTGATAGTCGACACCACCGATCGCCACCGGCAGGTCCACCGGGGTGCACACAGCCAGATAGTCCACCTCGCCCGCCGCAGCGCGCCCCAACTCCCGCTCCACCTGCCGCAGATGAGTGGCCGAGCCGGACCAGCCGCACGCGGGCAGATCCCTCGGCAACAGGTCGCGCACGCTCACGGACGTGACGAGGGTGGCCCGGGCGGACTCGTCTTCACTGATCACGCCCGCGAGCATGCCGCCCGGGAGACGGCAGGGCAACGCATTTCCCCGACAGGACCCCGAAATTCCCAGGTGGTCGTGGTGACGGGTCCTCTAAGGTGCCGAGATGGTGACTGTACGAAAGATGACGGAGGCCGACATCGCGGCCGTATCGGCGATACGCGTGACCGGCTGGAAGGCCGCGTATGCCGGGATCCTGCCTCGGTCCTACCTCGAGGGCATGACGGTCGAAGCAGACACGCGGCGGCGTCGACAGCACTTCGAGCGACCGAAGAACGGCACGACCGACCTGGTGACGGTCGACGCCGGGGGAGGAGTCGTGGGCTGGGCCTGCCTCGGCCCCTGTCGTGGTGCCCGACCCAGTACCACCACAGGTGAGCTGTACGCCCTCTACGTCCAGCCCTCGCTCATCGGTTCCGGTATCGGTCGCACGCTGCTCGATGCCGTGCACGCACGCGCCCTCGGCCATCCCTTCGACGACATGATGCTGTGGGTCCTCACCGACAACACCCCCGCACGTCGCTTCTACGAACGAGCCGGCTATCTCGCCGACGGCGCTGTCCAGGCCGACGAGTACGACGGGGTGTCGGTGCCCGAACTCCGTTACCGTCGCGCCCTGTAGGGGGCGACCCTCTCGACCGGCCTTGCGGTGTTCCGTGATCCAGTGGACCGCCAGGAGGCCGGCCGCCCTGTAGGCGCGCAACGGGGTGCCGCTGGAGCCGGGCGTCCACGGCGGCTGCCAGGAACACGGCCTGCGCGCCGGCACCGAGAACGTCGCCCTGGGTACCGCGGCCCGGTTCGCCGGCGCCTGACCGAGAGCCTGCCCGGCCGCGTTCACCTCAACGGCCCGCCCGATAACCGCCTGCTGAACACCCTGAACGTCAGCATCGACGGCAGGTGCCCCACACCATCGTCTTCAGCGCGTCGCTGCCCCGCACCTCCACCGGAGAGCTCCAGCGTGGCCGATTGCGCGGAACGTGGGCGGTGGCGGTTACTGTGCTGGCAGGCGCGCAGCAGCGCGGCCGGCACCGCGACGAGGAGCAGCGATGGTTTCCACTGAGCCCACCTACGCCGTCACCGGTGCCACCGGGCGCCTGGGCGGACGGATCGCCCGCCGGCTGGCCGCCGCGGGTACCCCGCAGACCCTGCTGTGCCGCACCCCGGCCCGCGCACCCGAGCTGCCCGGCGCCACCGCCGTACCCGGTGCGTACGGCGACCACGACGCCCTCGTACGATCCCTGCGCGGCACCGACCGCGTCCTGATGGTCTCCGCCTCGGAGTCACCCGACCGCCTCGACCAGCACCGCACCTTCATCGACGCCGCGACCGAGGCGGGTGTCGCGCACCTGGTGTACATCTCCTTCTACGGCGCCGCGCCCGACGCCACCTTCACCCTGGCCCGCGACCACTGGCACACCGAGCAGCACATCCGCGCCAGCGGCCTGCCGTTCACCTTCCTGCGCGACAACCTCTATGCCGACTTCATGCCCGGCCTGGTGGGCGACGACGGCGCGATCCGCGGCCCCGCCGGCGACGGCCGGGCCGCCGTGGTCGCGCAGGACGACATCGCGGACGCCGCGGTCGCGATCCTGCACGAACCGGGCCCGCACACCGGCCGCGCCTACGACCTGACCGGTCCCGAGGCGCTCACCCTCGCCGAGGTCGCGGCCACGATCACCGACGCCACCGGGCGCCCGGTCGCGTACGTTCCCGAGACCGTCGAGGAGGCCTACGCCTCCCGTGCGGGCTACGGCGTGCCCGACTGGCAGCTCGACGCCTGGGTCTCCACGTACACGGCGATCGCCGACGGCTCCCTCGCCGGAGTGACCACCGCCATCGAGGACCTGACCGGCCACCCCGCCACCGCACTGGAGCAGGTGCTGCGGCCAAAAGGTGCCGATCTCTAGTCCGCTTCCCGTGCCAGCACACGGCGGGCCGCCTCGGACTCCGCCGCCGGCGGGGACAGCTCGTCCAGGGTGTCGAGCTCGTCATCGGCTTCCAGTTCCCGTTCCCAGGCCGCCGCCAGCTGCTCCTGCTCCTGACGCGGCCTCGCGCCGACAGCATCGCGGTGTTCCGGGCCCAGGGCCGCCAGGAATCGTTCGACCGAGTCCGAGGCCATACCGTGCTCCTTGTCGCAGCGAAGGATGAGTGTCACTCCTGGCCCAGCATGGTCAAACGGGCCCGCCCCGGCCGGCCGACACCCCCTGAAAACACCCTGATGGCCCCGCCGCTCAGCCCGGAGCCGGGCGGCCGCCGACCGAGCGAGTCGTACGAGCCGCCGCTCGCACTGAGCAAGGTCAACAGCCGTATGTACAGGGCCGTTTCGGCACCGGGGTCACCGTGAGGCCGGTCGAACCGTCGAGGTGGCGCGGGCCTGGCGTGCCGCAACGGCCATGACGGCGACGGAGGCCAGCGTGATGCCGGCGCCGACGTAGAGCGGTGCGGTGTAGCCGAGGCCCGCGGTGATGGCCAGGCCGCCGAGCCAGGCGCCGAGGGCGTTGCCGATGTTGGACGCGGAGACGTGGGCGCTGGCGGCGAGGGCCGCGCCGTGGGCGAAGTCGGTGACGCGGGTGATCAGGCCGGGGACGCTCGCGAATCCGGACACTCCCATCAGGAACACCAGGATCACCGACGCCGTGGCGCTGCCGGCCAGCAGGCCGAACACGGCCAGGGTGACGGTGAGTCCGAGGAGGGCGAGGAGGAGGGCGCGGTCGCGGTCGTGGTCGGCGGCCCGCCCGCCCGCCGATCAGGTTGCCCACGACCAGACCGGTGCCGTACACCATCAGCAGCCAGGCGA
The DNA here is from genome assembly GCF_044388685.1 of Streptomyces sp. NPDC020192. Lineage (NCBI taxonomy): Bacteria > Bacillati > Actinomycetota > Actinomycetes > Kitasatosporales > Streptomycetaceae > Streptomyces > Streptomyces sp. NPDC020192. Next base: position 129,623 of record NZ_JBIRXG010000020.1, read on the forward strand.
CATCGGCGGGGGAGAAGCCGCTGACCTCGGTGAGGGTGGAGGCGATAGAGCTGAACGCGCCGAACATCCCGCCGTAGCCGAGGGCGGTGGCCGCCAGGGTCAGCCAGACCTGCCAGGACCGCAAGGCACGGAACTGGGCCCGCAGGGCGGCGGGCGGCAGCGGGTCCGAGTCGTCCGTGACTGCCGGCTCCGGAGCCCGGCCCGGTCGGCCGGGGACGAGGGTCGCGATCCCCACAAGGGCCAGTACGCCGATCGCGGTGACCGCCCAGAAGGCCGCCCGCCAGCCCCAGCGCTCGCCGATCAACGCGCCGAACGGCACGCCCAGGACGTTCGCGACGGTCAGCCCGGCGAACATGACCGCCACCGCGCGGGACTTCCTCTCCGGCGCGACCAGGCTGCGCGCGACCAGTGAGCCGATGCCGAAGAACGAGCCGTGGCACAACGCCGCGACGATCCGCCCGAGCATCATCACCGGATAACCGGGCGCGACGACGGACAACAGGTTGCCGATCACGAACAGCGCCAGCAGACCGACCAGCACGCTCTTGCGGGGCAGGCGTGCCGTCGCCGCGGTCAGCGCGATCGCGCCGATCGCGACACTGAGCGCGTACCCGGAGATCAGCCGGCCCGCCGCCTCGAACACCGCGAAACTCGCCGCCACCTGCGGCAGCAGTCCGGCGATCAGGAACTCGGTGTTCGATCGCCAGGCCGGCTTCGCTCATGGCACGAGCCTCACCCCCTCCAGCTTCGCGATCAGGTCGTCGCGGCTGGCGAAGTCGCCATGCCGCACGACCCGGCGGGTCAGGGCGGAGAAGAAGAGCACGACCTGGTTGAGCCAGGAGGCGTGCGGCGGGGTCCAGCGGACGTGCCGGCGCGGGTGCGCGGCCAGCCACGCCTTGGTGTGCTTGGCGGTGCGGGAGGAGCCGTTGTCGAGCACGACGTGGATCTCCTTGCCAGGAGCGATCGCCCGGTCGACCTGGTCCAGGAAGGCGGTGAAGGTCGCCGCGTTGTTGCGGGCGATGACCTCAGTGAGGACCTCACCGGTACGGACGTCGAGAGCGGCGACGAGGGAGGGGGTGCCGTGACGCCGGTACTCGAACTCCTGCCGGGCGGGCGGGTTCACCGGGGCGTGCGGGACGTCCGGGATGGCGGCGTGAACGGGCGGGTGAGCCGGCCACGGACCTTGTGCGGCTTCAGGTCCAGGCCGGCCAGGATCCGGCCGACCTGGGAGGCGGAGAGGGACACCAAGCAGGCACCGGCCATGCGCTGGGCGACGGCCCGGTGCGACCAGGTCACCTCCGGATGCGGCGGCATGGTGGTTGCTGTGGCCACGATCGCCACGCGGACCTCGGGCCGTGGATCTTCGGCCGCCCCGACCGTCGCCCACCCTCCACGGCAAACGATCAGGACGGGCCGCCGCCGAAACCGGCAGGATGGGCCCGTGCCGAAGAACCCCCCGGAATCGATGCAGCACCACCTGCGCCGGCGTCTGAACCGCCACGCCCGCGCATGCTGGCCCCACGTGGACGCCATCACGGTCCGCTTCCGCACAGGATTCGCCTACGTGGCAGCCGAGTTGCCCGACGGAATGAGCCTGCCGCTGTGCCGACTGCGCTTCACCGGCGTGCTGCACACCTGGGGCTTCGCCCTCTACCTGGCCGGCGACGACAGCTACCGGGACACCATCCTGCCCAGCGGACTGCTGGCCGGCTCCCCGGAGGAAGCCCTCGACTGCGCAGGCGACCTCTACCTCAACGCTCTCGCGCCGGCCATCCGGGTGCCGGCAGGACTCGTCGTCCTCGTCGGCCCACCAGCCTCGGGCAAGACCAGTTTCGTTCGGGCACTGATCGCGCGCCGGCAGATCGACGCGGAAGCCGTGGTGTCCAGCGACGAGATCCGCGCGGAGCTCTTCGGCACCTCACACGCGGAAGCGGAATCCGACGCGGCGGACGCACAGATCTTCGAGGAACGCGACCGCAGGATCGTCGCCAGGCTCGCCACCGGACACAGCGCAGTCGCCGAGTCGACAAACGTCACGCCGCAGGCACGCGCACGACTCATCGCCATCGCCAGGCGCTTCAACGCCCCGGTGACCATGCTGCGATTCAACCCGGACGTCACCGACCTCCTCCAGCAGTACACGGAGCGAGGCCGCACGGACCTCACCGCCGCGGACGTCCGTGCCTACGCCGCCACCATGACCCGGGACGCCGGTGCCGACCAACTCCGCTCCGAGGGCGCAACCACCGTCCACGACGTCCCCGGACGTCGCCAAGCGACCACGCCCGCCCAAGCCGCTGCGCACTTCTCCTTCGCCTGACACATCCGACGTGTCCAGACCTGCCTTCCGACACCCCATGCCGTGCCGGGCCGTCGCAGCGATCTCCACGTCCCGCCGGTCCCCGTCTTCCTCGTACGCCATGGATCACCTCGCCGCCGATGGCGATCCGCCATCATGACGGGCGCCTACGACCGTGCTGCCCGTGGGCTTCGTGCCGGGAACGTCGTCCTGGTGTTGCGGAGGGCCGCGCCGTGTCGGCATATGGGGGGTGTGGCGGGGGCGGTCGTCGTCGCGTCGGCGGGAGGTGGCATGTCCGTGGAGAGCCGGGGGCGGATGCGCTCCGCGTCGCGGTGGGTGGCGTGGTTGCGTGACCGCGATCCGGATCTGGCGGCGACGCGGCGGGCCGGGCGGACCGCGCTGGTGATGCCGGCCCTGTTCGCGCTGTGCGGTCAGGTGGTGCACTCGCCGACGATGGCGAGCTTCGCCGCGTTCGGGTCCTTCTCGATGCTGCTGCTGGTCGACTTCAGCGGTCCGATGGTGCAGCGGCTGCGGGCGCAGGCCGGGCTCGCGGTGGGCTGGGCGGTGCTGATCTGTCTGGGGACGCTGGTGGCGCGCGTGACCTGGCTGGCCGTCGTGACGACACTGCTGGTCGGCTTCGTGGTCCTGTTCTCCGGCGTCGTCAGCTCGGTACTGGCCGGCAGTGCGACCGCGCTGCTGCTCGCCTTCGTCCTGCCAGTCACCACACCGGTGCCGCTGTCCCGGCTGCCCGAGCGGCTCGCCGGCGCCGGTCTCGCGGCGGCGGCGGCACTCCTGGCCGTCTGCCTGCTGTGGCCACGCCCCGTCGCCGATCCGCTCAGCGCACCGGCGGCCCGGGTGTGCCGTGCCGCCGCCGGACACCTGCGTACGGACGCCTCCGGTCTCGGCGGACACGGCCCGGCGCCCGACGCCGGGCGGCGGCGGGCGGCGGCGGAACGCACCGTCGGCGCGAGCGCGGAGCTGCGGGCCGCCTTCGACGCAACCCCGTACCGCCCCACCGGCCTGTCCACCTCCTCGCGTGCCCTGGTCCGTCTGGTGGACGAGCTGACCTGGCTGAGCGGCATCCTGCTGGACCGGCCCGCCTACACCGACGAGCCGCCGCCCTGCGACCCGGCCGCGCGCACCGTACGCCTCGCCGCCGCCGACGTCCTCGACCACGCCGCCGAACTCCTCACGGACCCGTACCGGGACGTCGGCCCGCTGCGGGCCGCCGCGAACGACCTGCGGGCGACCATGAGCGGGATGGAGCAGAGCTCGACGGTACGCCTGCCCGCCGACCGGCACCCGACCGGCGACCGTACGGCGGAGACCTACGGGTTCATCGCCACGCTCGACCTCTCCTTCCGCGCGCAGGAGCTGGGGTTCGCGGTCCTGCAGATCGCCGGCAACGTCGAACTGGCCGCCACGGCATGGCAACGGCCCTGGCACGAGCGGCTCCTCGGCGGCGAACCCGGTGCGGTGACCGAACCGCTGGCCTCGGCCTGTGAACGGGCCGCGGCGCATCTCGGACGGCGCTCGGTGTGGCTGCACAACAGCCTGCGCGGCGCCGTGGGACTCGGCATCGCGGTGCTGCTGGCCGACCTCACCGGTGTGCAGCACTCCTTCTGGGTGCTGCTCGGCACCCTCTCCGTGCTGCGCTCCAACGCGCTCAACACGGGCCAGAACGCCCTGCGCGCCGTCCTCGGCACGGTGCTGGGCTCCTTCATCGGCGCCGGGCTGCTGCAGCTGATCGGTCACCACGGCACCGTTCTGTGGTTGCTGCTCCCGCTCGCCATCCTGGTGGCCGGTATCGCGCCCGCCGCCGTCTCCTTCACCGCCGGGCAGGCCGCCTTCACCGTCACGCTCGTCGTGCTGTTCAACATCGGCCAGAACCCCGACTGGCACATCGCCCTGCTCCGCGTCCAGGACATCGCCCTCGGCTGCGCGGTCAGCGTCGTCGTCGCGCTGTTCTTCTGGCCCCGAGGCGCCTCGGCCGCCGTACACAGGGCGCTCGCCGAGGCGTACGACGACAGCGCCCGCTATCTCTCCGGCGCCGTGAACTACGCCGTCGGCTGCTGCACCGCCGCCGCGCTCGCCGCGGAACCCGAGCAGCAGAACCGCGAGGCCGCGGCCGCCGCCCGCCGGCTCGACGACGCCTTCCGGACCTATCTGGCCGAGAGCGGCGCCAAGCCCGTCCGGCTGGCCGACATGACCACGCTCGTCACCGGCGTGGCCGCGCTGCGCCTGGCCGCCGACGCCGTCGTCTCCCTGTGGCGGGCCGCCGGACCGTCGCGTACGGCCGCCGAGCAGACCGATGCCCACCGCGCCATCCTCGGCGCCGCGTCCCGGGTCACGGAGTGGTACCGCGGCCTCGCCACGAGCCTCGACGGCAGCGCGCCCGTCCCCGATCCCGTCCGGCGCCATCCCGAGTCCGCGGCCCGGCTCGTGGAGTCCGTCCGCAGCGACCTGGTCGACGGCCACGGCCAGGCCACCGCCACCGCCGTCCGTGTCATCTGGACCGGCGACCACGTCGACGTCGCCCGCCGCCTCCAGCCCGGCCTCGCCAAGGCCGTGAAGGGCAGCGCTACCCGCTGACCCGCGGGCGCCGCTCTTCGCGTGACGTACGGGCGGGCTGGTCGAGGGGCCCCGCCACACCCCGGAACAGCACTCCCCGGCACAGCCCGTCCTGCCACCTCGTGCGCGCCGACCGCAGGCTGGAGCCCGGCCGCCGGGACCGCTCGGCGGCCGCCCCGACCCTCACGGATTCCCCGCAGGAGCCTGTCGTGCCGTCATCCCCGGTCCTCGCCCGGCGAACCCGCACCGGAACCGTGCCCAAGGGCGCCGGTCTCGCGCCGGCGGGCGTCGCGCCGAACCTCGGCGTCCTCGTCGCCGCGCGGCTGGTGCAGGGTGCGGGCGCGGCGGTCATCGTGCCCGCCTCGCTGGCGCTGATCCGTGAGGCGTACCCGGATCCGGCCCGCCGCGCCCGGGCCATGGCGATCTGGGCGATGGGCGGCTCCGCGGGCGCCGCGGCGGGACCGGTGGCGGGCGGTGTCCTCAGCCTGATCAGCTGGGGGATGATCTTCTTCGTGAACCTCCCCGTCGGACTGCTGGCCCTCTGCCTCCTGTCCCGCACCGCGCGTTCACCACGCCGGGCCGACGCTCCCTTCGACTGGGCCGGGCAGATGACGGCGGTGGCGGCGATGGGCGGCCTGACGTACGCGGCGATCGAGGCCGGCGCGGAGGGCTTCGGCGCCCCGAAGGTGGTGCTCGCGTTCTGTGTGGCGGTGCTCGCCGGTGTCCTCTTCCTCGTCGCGCAGGCCCGGGGACGGAACCCCATGGTTCCCCTGTCGCTGCTGCGAACCCGCACGATGCTGGTCTCCTCTGCCGTGGGCTTCGCCCTCAACACCGGCTTCTACGGCATGGTGTTCCAGTTGGTGATGGCGGGCGGTCTGGTGGCCCTCGGCCTTGCTCCGCGAACCGCGCCCACCTGGCTGGTGGTCGTCGTGTCCTCAACGCTACCCGCCAGGTCGGCGGCGCCCTGGCCGTGGCCGTCTTCGGCACCCTCGTCTCCCGCCACGGGACCTTCTTCCACGGCATGCGCACCAGCCTGTGCGTCGCCACGGCACTGGTCCTGGCCACCACGGTCACGAGCCTGCTGCTGAGGTCCGCCCCGGCAACGAGGGGGGGACGGGCTCAGAGGTGCTCGATCAGCCTCTCGGTGAACTCGGCCGTGGTCGCGGTGCCGCCCAGGTCACGGGTGCGGACGTCGGTCGTCGCCAGGACCGAGGCGATCGCGTCCGTGATGTCCTCGGCCGCCGCGGGGTGGCCCAGATGGCCGAGCATCAGGGCCGCCGACCAGATCGCGCCCAGCGGATTGGCGATGCCCTGGCCCGCTATGTCGGGGGCCGAGCCGTGCACCGGCTCGAACATCGAGGGGAACTCCCGCTCGGGGTTGAGGTTGGCCGACGGAGCGATGCCGATGGATCCGGCGACGGCGGCCGCGAGATCGCTGAGAATGTCGCCGAAGAGGTTGGAGGCGACCACGACGTCGAAGCGGGCCGGTTCGAGGACGAACTTGGCCGCGAGCGCGTCGATGTGCTCCTGGTCCCATGCCACCCGCGGGAACCGGGCGGCCCGCTCGGCGACCAGGTCGTCCCAGAACGGCATGGGGTGCACGATGCCGTTCGACTTGGTGGCCGAGGTCAGCCGCCCGCCGCGCCGTGCGGCCAGCGTCAGGGCGTAGTCCAGGACACGAGTGACGCCGGCCCGGGTGAACACGGCTTCCTGTACGGCCATTTCCTCGGGGAATCCGAGGTTGAGGCGGCCCCCGGCCTCGCTGTACTCCCCTTCCACGTTCTCGCGTACGACCACGAGATCGACCTCGCCCGCCCGCGCGCCCCGCACCGGGCTGTCGACGCCCTCGAAGACGCGGATGGGCCGGAGGCTGACGTACTGCCGGAAGCTGCGCCGGATCGGGATCAGCAGGCCCCAGAGCGAGACGTGGTCGGGCACCCACGGGTGTCCCACCGCGCCCAGCAGGATCGCGTCCTTGTCGCGGAGCCGGTCGATGCCGTCGGCGGGCATCACGGCGCCCTCGCGCAGGTAGCGCTCGCAGGACCAGTCGTCGTACGACGTGTACGACAGGCCGAAGCCGTGACGGCGGGCGAGGACGTCGAGGACCTGCCGCGCGGGCGGCAGCACCTCGGGGCCGATTCCGTCGCCGGGGATCAGGGCGATGCGGTGGTTCGTCATGGCGTCGATTGCAGCAAGGCGGTGCGGCGGGCGTCCAAGACGCAGAGCGGATCTGCCTGATAAGCCGTACCTATCAGCGGTCGGCGGCCGCGGTGGCCATCGTGACGAACGCGGCGGCCGCGGGGGAGAGGCTGCCCCGGCGGCTGACGAGGGTGACGTCGAGGGTGGTCCGCGGTTCGATGTCCAGGACACGGGCGCCCAGGCGCCGGGCGACGTCCCGCCACGCATCCGTCACCACCGCGATCCCGACGCCGGCCAGCACCAGGGGCAGGAGCGCCACCCGGTGCTCGGTCTCGGCGGCGACGGTGAAGCCGACGCCCTGCTCCCGCAGTGCGTCGACGTAGGCGCGCATCCCGGTCCCCGGCTGCCCGACGATCAGCCGCTGTCCCGCGAGCTCGTGACACTCCACCGACGTCCGGCCCGCGAACGGCCCGTCGGCCGGCACCACCAGCACGAAACGCTGGCTCCCCAGCGCGTGCGAGGCGACCTCTTTCTCGGAGACCGGCCCGGCGGACGCCAGCAGACCCAGCTCCACGGCGCCGGTGCGCACCATGCCGATCACCTCACGCGCGGTGAAAGCCGCCTTGACGGCCACCGACACGCCGGGTACCGGTCGCCGAACGCCCGGACCAGCGTGGTGAGCGGCTCCACCGCCTGGGACGGCATCGAGGCCACGTCCAGGCGTCCCGCACGCAGTTCGTGCACAGCCGCGACGCTCGCCCGCGCCGTCTCCAGACTCCGCACGGCCTCCCGGGCGGGCTCGATCAGCGCCTTGCCCGCCTCGGTCAGCACCGGCCGACGCCCGACGCGATGGAAGAGCTGGGAACCGAGATCACGCTCCAGCGCCCGGACCGCCTGGGACAGCGACGGCTGCGACACGTACAGAGCGGAGGCCGCACGGTTGAATCCCCCGCGATCGACGATCGCCAGGAAGTACTCCAACTGCCGGATGTCCATACGGGCAGCTTGCCAGCAGCCCCTGGATGCTTTGGAATTCCAAGTTTCTACTTGGAAAAACCAATCGACCCCGCTACGCTGCCTCAACATGATCACAAGCAGGGAAGGCGGTTACGAGCTGTCCGTCGACGCGGACCGCCTCGATGTGGGGCTGGTCCACCAGTGGCTCTCGACCGATGCGTTCTGGGCGCTGGGCCGCAGCCGGGACGTCGTCGAGGAGTCGGTGCGCCGCTCTCTCAACTTCGCCGTCCACGACGCCGCAGGCGCCCAGGTCGCGTACGCGCGTGTCGTCACCGACCGGGCGACCTTCGCCTGGCTGTGCGACGTCTATGTCGCGCCGGCGCACCGCGGCAAGGGCCTCGGCACCTGGCTGGCCGGCGCCGTCCGTGACCACCTGGCTCCCTACCGGCTCAAGCGCGTCCTGCTCGCCACCCGCGACGCCCATGAGGTGTACGCCAGGGCCGGGTTCGTGCCCGTTCCGAACCCCGGCAGCCTGATGATCCTGAACTCGGAGGGGTGATCGGCGCAATGACATGGAGTCACGGCACGCTGAGTACGGCACGCTGAGTACGGCACAGGTGGTCGTTCAGGGCGCCGGCGACCGGCTGCCGAGAGCGGCGGCCAGCAGCAGCGCGGCCAGCGCGGTGAGGGCGATGCCCGGCCAGCCGAGGGCGTCGAGCAGCGGTGCGGCCACGGCGGTGCCGACGGCGCCGCTGGTGAAGTACAGCACGAGGTAGACGCTGCTGAGGCTGCCGGACCGTTCGGGGGCGAGGGCGATGATCCGGCTCTGGTTGGCGGCCTGGGCAGTGAAGCAGCCGGCGTCGAACACGGCGAGCCCGAGTGCGGTGACGAGCGGGCTGCCGAGGCCGGTCGCGAGCAGCGCGGTCCCGGCCGTGGCGGCCAGTATGCAGGCGATGATCACCGTGGCCGGGGCGTACCGGTCGGCGAGGCGCCCGGTCAGTGGGAGCGCCGCGAAACCGAGGAGCCCGGCCAGGCTGTACAGGCCGATGGCGCTCGGGCCGAGGGCGTGGGGCGGCTGGGCGAGCGCGAGGGCGAGGGTGACCCAGATCAGATTGAAGGCGAAGTACCACAGCCCGCCCGTGGCAACCGCACGGCGCAGGTCCGGGAACCGGCGCAGCAGCGGAGGGAGCGAGGCCAGCGCGGCACGGTAGCCGCGTGCGGAGTGCGGCCGCTGCCGGGGCAGGAGCGTGGCGGCGGCGATCGCGCCGAGCAGGGCCAGGGCGGCGAAGACGAGGAGCATGCGCCGCCAGCCGAGGACGTCGGTGAGCGCCCCTCCCGCCAGCCGGCTGAGCAGGATGCCCGCCGACATGCCGGCGGCCACCGTGGCAACTCCTGTTCCCCGGCGCCCGGTTGGGGCGTGGCGGCCCGCGATGCTGCTCGCCTGGGCCGCGACACTCGCGGTCGCGCCGATGAAGAGGTAGGCGGCCAGCAGCACGCCCGCGCCGGGTGCTGCCGCGGCGAGGCCGAGGGCGGCGGCCAGTGCGGTGAGCTGCGCGCCGACCAGGCGGTTGGGGGCGAGGCGGTCGGTGAGGGGCAGCAGGAGGGCGAAGCCGGTCATGCAGCCGGCGAGCGCGGCGGTCGGCACGAGTCCGATGACGGCGAGCGGGACGCCCAGGTCGGCGGCGACCGTGGTGAGTTCGGGCTGGATGGCGTAGTTGTTCGCGGTCGCCGTCCCGGCTATGGAGGCCAGCAGGAGCGTGCCGCCGCGGGGGAGCGGGCGGGTCACGGGGTGGTGCCGCGGGTGAGGACGACGACGTAACGGCACTCGCTGTCCGTGGTGTTGGCGAACACGCGCTCGGCGGGCTCGCCCAGCTCGATGGTGTCACCCGCGTCGAGTTCATGGACCGTGCCGCCGTCATGGAAGGTCAGCCGGCCGTCGAGGACCCAGACGACCTGTCGTACGAAGGCGAAGGCGGCGGCCGGATACGGCACACGAGCCCCGGCGGGCAGATGGATCTCGGCGATCTCCGCGGGGAAGCGCGGGCCGGTGATCTGGCGGCGCCGGTAACCGGTCGCGGGGTCGCGCCACTCGGCCGTGTCCGTCAGGCGGCGTACGCCCGCCGCGCCCTCGGTGTCGTCCGGCGCCCCTTCGGCCAGGGCGAGCAAGGAGGCGACGCTGAGCTGGAAGGCCGCGGACAGCTTGCCCAGGACGACGGCGGTGGGGCTGCTCTCCGCGCGCTCGATCCGGCTGATCATCGCCTGGGACACGCCGGAGGCGTCGGCGAGCTGGGCCAGAGTCCAGCGGCGGCGTTCCCGCTCGGTGCGGACACGCGCCGCGATCCGCTCCACCAGGGGATCTACTATGTTGGACATGGCTTCAATATACGCAAGAAACCCGGCGGCCGTGACGGTGCGTCCCGCCCGGCCCGACGACGTGGAGGCCATCCGCGCCATCCGCAACCACGCCATCGAGCATTCGACCGCCCTGTGGACCCAGACCCCGCAGACCTCCGCCCAGGCAGTCGCCTGGCTGGCCGCCCACCTGGAACGCGGCTCGGCGTTCGTCGCCGAGGCCGACGGCGAGGTGGCCGGCTTCGCGGTCTACGGCCCCTGGCGGGAGCTGGACGGGTACCGGCACACCGTGGAGAACTCTGTCTACGTCCGCGAGGGCCGGCACGGATTCGGCATCGGATCCGCCCTGCTCGCCGCCCTCGTCGCCGCCGCACGCGAGGCCGGGCACCACGTCATGATCGCCGGAATCGAGGCCGGGAACACCCCCTCGATCCGCCTGCACGAACGCTTCGGCTTCCAGCACGCCGGCACCCTGCCGGAGGTCGGCACCAAGTTCGGCCGCTGGCTCGACCTGACGCTCATGCGGCTGCCCCTGAGCTGAGACGCGTCCCGGAGATCACCTGGGGAAGGCCGTGGGATCGTCCCGCACGGTGGCAGGTGAGGACGGCTGGGAGCCGAGCATGTCGAGGAGGACGAGGGCGTCGTACTCGGGTGTGTCCGGTTCGGCGCAGTACGCGACCAGGCGGTGGCCGGGCGTGCCCTCCAGCGCCATGGACTGGAAGCCGAGGGTCAGGTCGCCGACCTCGGGGTGGAGAAAGACGTAGCGGGCGATGTTGCGCTCCTTGGCCGGCCACTCCTCCATCCCGGGCAGCAGACGCAGCCCGCCCGGGTTGGACGCGAGCAGGTCGGTGGTACGGCTGAGCACGCGCGCGGGGTAGGGGCGCAGGCTTTCCAGCAGCAGCGTGACGCCCGGCCGTACCGTCCGGGACGGGGCCGCCCGCGGCTCGCGGGTGCCGCGGGCCGTACGCGCCGCGAGGCTGCGCAGGTGCTGGTGCTCGTCCTCCTCCAATTGCACGGCCCGCGCGAGGGAGTCGACGACGGACGGGCTCGGGCGGGTCTCCTTGCCGCGCTCCAGGCGGGTGCAGTAGTCGATGCTCACACCGGCCAGCGTGGCCAGCTCCTCCCGGCGCAGGCCTGGAGTGCGGCGCAGCCGGCCCCCTCGGGGAGGCCCACGTCCGCCGGGGTGACCCGGGCGCGGCGGGCCCGCAGGGAGTCGCCCAGCTCGCTGCCGGAGTTCGTGCCCTTGTGCTGCTCACGTGCCGTACGACTCAGTCTGGCAGCCGTGTGACCAGGGTGACAGCCGCGTGGGGGGTCGTGTCACACCCTGGCAGATGTGGCGTCACTCCGGCTGTGCCGGGATCCGGAGGCTGACCTCGTAGCCCCCGTCGGAGGTCAGGCCGGAGGCGAACGTGCCGTGCAGGATCTCGGCACGCTCCCTGAGACCGACCAGGCCCTGCCGCGAGCCGGGCAGGGGCAGGGAGGGTCGGGTGGGGCGGCTGTTCGTGATCGTCACGCCGACGTGCTCGCCGTCCCGCCACAGCTCCACCGTCGCCCCGGCACCCGGAGCGTGCTTGCGCACGTTCGTCAGGGCTTCCTGCACCGTGCGGTAGATCGCCCGCTGGGCGGGAGTGCTGATCGAGTCGGGCAGGCGGCCGGTCAGCTCCGCGTCGATGCCGCTCGTGGCGACCAGCCGTCGTACGTCGGCCAGCGTCGGCTGCGGGGTCAGCTCGGTGGCGCGGCCGCCGGATGCGCGCAGCAGGGTGACCATGTTCCTCAGTTCGTCGAGCGTGGAGACGCTCAGCGAACGGATGGTCCGCGCCGCCTCCCGGGAGTCCGTGTCCTTGGCCGCGACCTGCAGGGCACCGGCCTGCACGGCGATCAGGCTGACCTGGTGCGAGACGACGTCGTGCATCTCCCGGGCCAGCTGCGCGCGTTCGCGGGCGAGCACGGCCTGGGCGTGCAGCGCCCGTTCGTGTTCCCTCGCCTCCTCGATCTCGGCCAGGCGCTGCGACAAGTCCCGCCGCGCCTGCACCAGTTGGCCGAGCAGCACGGGAGCGGCGGTGCCCGCCAGGGTGTAGACGAACTGGATCAGCGTCCAGGTACGGTCGCGTGAGTCGGGGTCGTGCCACGGCCAGGGCGCGGCGGAGGCGGCCGCCATCAGTACGGCGCACCCGGCCAGCAGACGGCGGTCGCGGGACCGCTCGGCCAGGGCGAACAGGGCCGCCAGCGGGGCGACGACGAGGTCCGCGACGACAGTGGCCGGCAGTGTGAGCACGACGACGGAGAGGGGGAGGAAGCGGCGCAGTGCGAGAGCGGCACAGGCCACCGAGGCGAGGGCCACGGCCGACCACGAGGTGTGCCACACCGCGAGCCAGGCGTCCCCGGCCGCCACGGCGACGAGCCCGGCGTCGACCAAGGGTGCCGGAACACGCGCCCAGCCCGCCCGCCGGCCGCTCATCGGCCCGCCTTCGGCCGGCCCTGCTCGTCCAGGAGCCGGGCCCGCTGGGCGAGGAGCGCGGCCTGGATACGGCTGGTCACCCGCAGCTTGGCGAAGATCGCGCTGACATGATCCTTCACCGTGCCGGCGCTGAGGTGGAGGCGCGTTCCTATGTCGATGTTCGACAGCCCCTCCGCGACCAGCATGAGCACCTCGCGCTCCCGTGCCGTCAGCCGCTCCACACGGGCCGCCTCCTCGGCGTCCACCGCCTCCGTGCCGGGATGGCCGAGCAGCAGCGTCCGGGACGCCTTGGGGGACATGACGACACCGCCGGCGGCGAGCGTGCGGACCATCTGGGCCAACTGCTCCGGCTCGGTGTCCTTGAGCAGGAAGCCGGCCGCCCCGTGGCGCAGCGCCGCCAGGACGTACTCGTCGGTGTCGAACGTCGTCAGCATCGCCACGACGGGCACGTCCGGCAGCGTACGCACCTCGCGCAGCACGGTGAGCCCGTCGACGTCCGGCATGCGGATGTCCAGCAGGACGACGTCCGGACGCTCCTCGCGGACGCGGGCCACGGCGTCGGCTCCGCTCACCGTGGCGACCACCTCGATGTCGTCGGCGGCGTTCAGGATGAGCTGGAAACCGGAGCGGACGAGCGCCTCGTCGTCCACCACCACCACCCGGATCACGTGCATTGCGTCCCGCTCTTGTCCGTCCCGTGCCTGTCGCCTACGACCTTAAGAGGGATCGGCCGCCGGCACGGTTGCCCGGACGAGTGATCCAGCCAGGTGGGGGGTGACCTCCCGCCGACCGGCGGGGGCGCTCCGGCCGGTCGTCGGATACCGCGCGCGCCGGGCCCGGTCCCAGGCTGGACGCATGACCCACAGCACAGACGCGGACGCCCGGTGAACGGACAGCTCGGTGGCGGCAGGGAGGCCGCCCTCCTGATCATCATGGCGTCGGCCGCGGTCCTGGCCGTCCTGCGGCCCGACGTGTACGCCGCCCTCGCCCACCGCGCCGCCTCGGCGCTCGCCGGACTGTTCGGCTGAGCGAGGCGCGAAGAGACCCGATGAAGATCGCCTTTCTGCTCTACAACGCCTACGGCATCGGCGGCACGGTCCGGGCCACGGTCAGTCTCGCGGGCGCACTCGCCGACCACCACGACGTGGAGATCGTCTCCTGCCACCGCACCGCCGACCGGATGTGCCTGACGCCGCCGGGCGTGAAGGTGCGCGCCCTGGTGGACCTGCGGCCCGCCTCCCGGCACTACGCGGGACACACCGCCGATCTGCGGAGGCCCGGCACCGTGTGCCCTCACGACACGGTGCACCACGGCCCGACCCCGCCCAGCGCACTCGGCGAGGAACGACTCGCGGGCTTCCTCCGGGACACCGACGCCGACGTGGTGATCGCGACACGGCCGTACCTGGCCTGCTTCCTGGCCGAGCACGGCCGCCCGGACCACCTGCGCATCGGCCAGGAGCACGCCACCCGCGACCTGCACCCGGTCGCGCTCCGGAACGACCTCGACGCGGCCGTGTCCCTCCTCGACGCCTACGTGACCATGTCCGCGGCGGACGCACGCGCCTACCGCCGGGTCCTCCACTCCGCGCCGACGCGCCTCACCAGCATCCCCGTCTGCAGCCCCGCGCCCTGCGCGGAACCCTCGTCCGGGCAGTCGCGGACCGTGGTGACGGCGGGGCGCCTGACGGCGGCCCATCGGTACGACCGGCTCGTCGACGCCTTCGCCAAGGTCGTCGCGGTGCACCCGGACTGGACGCTGCGCGTCTACGGCCGCGGCCGCGAGCGCCGCCCGCTGCGCCGCCGTATCGACGAACTCGGCCTGCACGACAACGTCCTGCTGCTGGGGGCGCGTACGCCCATGGAACCCGAGTGGGCCAAGGGCGCCGTCGCCGTCGTGGCGAGCGGCACCGAAGCCTCGGGCCTGACCCTCGTGGAGGCCATGAGCTGCGGAGTGCCCGTGGTCAGCACCGACTGCGGCCACGCCCCCCGCGAGATCGTCACGCACGGCGAGGACGGCCTGCTCGTCCCGGAGGAGGGAGCCGTCGAGGACGCGCTCGCCGACGCGCTGTGCCGGCTGATCGAGAACGACGCCGAGCGCCGCCGTATGGCCGCCGCGGCCCGCCGTACGTCCGTACGCTTCCGCCCCCAGCACATCGCCGCGCAGTACCACGCCCTGTTCACCGACCTCAGGCCGGAACTCGGCACCCGAAGCCGGGGCCCACGGCCGCGCGCAGTGCGCCCGGACGCCGACGGCGGCCTTCCGCTGTGGCGTCGCGCGCTGGAACGCGTCGGCCTGGCCGGACTCGGATCTCCGGTCGTGGTCGGCTGCCGTGTGCTGCCCGACGGCTCGATCGTCTTCCACATCGACCGGCCCACCCTCACACCCGACGCCTGGAACCTCGTGCTCCGCCCCCGGGACAGAGCGGCGGACGACGTCGTCACACTGCGGCTCCGACAGCGGACCGCGGGCGACGGGCGGGGCCTTCAAACGGCGCTGGACAAGGCGTCGTGGTCCCTCGCCGAAGGACACTGGGACGCCTTCGTCCAGCACGTCAGCGGCAGCAGGTCCCGCCCGGTCCTCGCGGGCCCGGTCGAAACGGCCCGGCTCCTGGACCCCGCCGCGCGCCGGCCCTCCGACGCGGGCTGCACCGCCTGGATCCCCTACCCGGCGCAGGACGGCGGCCTCGCCCTGCGCACCTGGCGCCGACCGGCCCACGCGGAGGTGACGTCGATCGCCATCGGCGACACGGTGATCCAGCTGACCGGCTCGCTCCACGGGAGCGCCGCCCGCTCCCACCACTACCGCTTCCGCGCCCGGCTCCAGGGACACCAGGACCGGGCCTTCGACGCGCCCTGTTACGTCGATCCGTACGGCGACTTCGACGTCGGCATCCCCCTCGCGACCGCGGCCGAGCATCACCCCGGCGGAGAGGCACTGTGGGACCTGCGCCTGAGCGCGTACGGCGGACCCGAACTCCGCCTGGGCATGCTGACCGGCGACATCGCGGACCGCCGGGACGTCCACACGTTCCCGGCGGCCCACTGGTCAGATTCTGAAGGCCGGCTGACGCTGCGGACGTATCTGACGCCTGACCACGACCTCGCGCTGAGCACCACAGATGCCGTGCTCAGCCCGCGATCGTGATAGACAGGATCGCCCCGATGAACCCTCCGGTGCCCACCTGGGCGCCGTGCCAGGTCTCGCCCGACTCCGGCCTGGTGCCGTACATCCTGAAGAAGAACAGGGGGTCGCCGCCGGAGGCTGTGGCGTTGCCGACGCCGGGGTCGCGCCGGGCGTAGTTCTCCATGGTCACGTAGTCGTTGCCGCTCGTCGCCACGGTGGCGCCGAAGTGGTACTCGAACGTGTTGTCCCTGTCGCGGTCGGCCTCCTGCTGCGCGTCACCGTAGCCGACCGTGACCAGGGCGGAACCGGGAGGCGGGGGCGGCAGGAACTCGTTCAGCCCCAACTGCCTGAGGGCATCGTCCAGTTGGGGCGAGTCGGCCGCCTTCAGATCCTGGAAGGTACGGCTCATCCCCTGGGAGTAGGCGAGATAGGCCTGCTGATCGCCGTTGACACCCTTCTGGAAGGCCTCCTTGACCCCGTCGAGGTGCTCGCTTCCGCTGTCCTCGACGACGTCGAGCACCCTGGCGAGGAAGTTCTCCCAGGAGCCGATGCCCTGGGCCGACAGGCCCTTCCTGCCGGTGACGAACTCCGCCATCTCGTTGCAGCGTTGCGGGGTGAGGACCGACAGACCGGTCGCCTTTTGCGTCATGCCCAGCTTCCCGGCCAGACCGGTCCGCTTGGTCTCCACGACCGGCTTGACCTGGTACAGCCGCAACTCCCCGGACTCACCCTGCACGCGCAGATAGCGGCTGCCCCGGTGGAGCCGTACGCGTCCGGCCAGCGCGTCGTTGGCCCGGTCGATGTGCGGCTGGGTGGCGAAGAAGACCTTGGACTCGCCCGGCCCCTGCTCGATCGCCAGGTCGAAACCGTCCGACAGACGCAGCCGGACACCGCCGTTGAACACGATGTTGGCCGTCCTCGCCTGCGCGTCCGAGAAGTAACTGCCCTCTGCCTCCTGCTGACTGGGGAAGAAGCGGTCGTCGCTCTCGGCGCTCCTGGTCGAGGCGATGGACGCGCGCCGGTGCTTGGTGGGGTAGTTGTCGGCGCCGGGTTCGATCTCGACGTACCGCTGTACGGCGCCCCGCTCGCCGCCTCCGGCGCCCGCGGCACGCCGCAGGTCCGGGACGGGAGTGCCGCCCGCCATGACGCGGTGCGCGGTGGCCTCGGCCTCCCGCTCGAACCGGTCGGAGGGGTCGCTCAGACGCAGGCCCTGACCGGTGTCGGTGCCGGAGACGGGACCCGAACGCTGCTGGACGACATGGGTGAGTTCATGCGCGAGGGTGTGCTTGTCCGCGCCGTTCTCACCGATGACGATGTGGTTGCCGGAGGTGTACGCGCGGGCGCCGATCCCGCTCGCGGAACGCTGGGCGGCGGCATCCGCGTGCACACGTACGGCACCGAAGTCCGCACCGCCGAAACGGCTCTCCATCTCGGCGCGGACCCCGGGCTCCAACGGCCGGCCGGGGGAGCGCAGCACGTCGTGCACGCTGGAGCCCTGCCGGCCGTCGGTGCGCCGCCCGGGCTCCGCCCCTGACAGCAAGCGGGCCACCACCCCGTTCCCCACGCTGCGTTGCAGTGCCCGGACCGTGGCCGGGGACAGCCGTCCGGCCGGGGCGGGCGCCGGCACCGGCGAGCGAGAGCCGACGCCGAGGGCCGGCCGGAGGGGCCGGACCGGTGCCTTGTCCTTGCCGGTGCCCGATTGCTCGTGCTGGCGCATGCTGCCCCTTCGCTGGAGGCCGGTGACGGGATCCTCACCGGGAGTCTCGGCCGCACCCCGGCGGAGGGAAAGAGCCGAAAGGGCAGCCCTTCGGGCAGTGCTCGCCCGTCCTCAGGTCACGCCGTCGACCGGCGCGCGGAGAACGACGTCCTGTTGACGCTCACGGGAGCCGCCCCAGGTCCAGGAAAGCGACGGCGATGATCCGAAGACGCGTCCAGCGCAGACTCGAGCGGCCGGTCAAGCCGGTCGACATCAGGCGCAGTTGCCGAACCCGGAGCCCCAACGCGCCGGGCAGCGAGTGCGGTACGGCCGCGAACATCTCCACGTCCTCCCGACGCCGCAACCGCGCCAGAGCCTTCGACCTGGGCCAGCAGACCGGCACGGTCCATTTTCCAGACGGAGCAGCGCTCATCCAGCCGCACCGCGAACGCCTCGTCGCTCAACCGGCCCTCGGTGATCCGCCGGGCGAGTCGCGCACTGGCCGCTGTCACGTCGTCCATGGTCCCTCCGCCGTCCGTCACGCCTGCCTGTCGTCAGATCGGGTGCGTTCTGGCCGCGCGCCCGCCCCGGAAGCGGCTGATCGTGGGGCGGTCACACTTCTCCGTCGCGATCCGTCAGCGCTCCACGATCAGCCTGGTCCAGCTGCGGGCCGGCCAGATCGTCGGCAGCACGTACCTGACCGTGCTGCACACGGGTTTCCTGCGCAAGGCCGGGGAGTCGGAGGAACGGATCACGTCGGTGGCGTCCTGGCAGGACTCGCCGTACTTCACCGGTGCCGAGCGCGCCGCACTGGCCCTGGTGGAAACCGTGCTTCAGCCGTCCGCAGACGGCGAGCGGGTGTCCGGCGTGCTGTATGCGCAGGCGGCCGAGCACTATGAGCCCAAGGCGCTCGCCACGCTGATGTTCGTGATCGGCCAGGTGAACTTCTTCGTCCCCGTGGCGCTGATCGCCAAGCCGGTGCCCGGCCGGTCGTTCACGGCCCCGTGGAAGTGAGGCCGCCCGGACAGGTCTCAACGGTCGGGTCCCGAGGGGGGACCCGACCGGGGCCGCTCCGCCGGTGCGACACCGCCAACTCGAAGAGATGGCGCTTGGTGACCAGGCCGCCGTACCGCCTGTCGATCAGGGCCGCGATACAGTCCAGCAGGCCGTTCCTGGCCGTCTCCGGCAGGGCTCGGTGGCCGGAGTAGGTGCGCAGCACGTCCAGGTACTGGGCTGTGGTGTACGTGAGTTCGCGCTCGTGGCGGCGGAAGACCGTGGGCCCGAACCGACCGCTCCGGGCCACCTCCTCCGCATGGTCCGAGCCGTCGATGTCGGTGGCCGCGGGAGGCCGCAGCCCGGGTGGTGTGTTCGGGTCGAACCGCTCGTAGCAGCCCTGGACCTCGATGAAGAACTCCTCGGTGCCGCCCCTCACATGCTGGGTGCGCACCACGGCGAGCGCCCCGCCGGGACGAAGCGCGTCCGCCGCCTTGACCATGCGGACCGCCGGGTCGATCCAGTGGAACGCCGTCGCCGAGACCACCACGTCGAACGGCTCCCGAGGCAGCGGCCAGCTCTCGAACTCCGCCGTCACCACCTCCACCCCCGCGGTCCCGGCCAGATTGCGGCGGGCGACCGCGGCCATGCTCGGTCCCGCCTCGACGGCCGTGATCCGACAGCCCCGTTCGGCCAGCGGCACCGTCGCCTGGCCGGTCCCGCAGCCCACCTCCAGTACCCGGCTGCCGCGGGTGGCCCCCGCGAGTTCCGCGAGGTCGTCGTACAGCTCCGGCGGATATCCGGGCCTGGCCCGGTCGTACAGCTCCGCGTCCTCGTCGAACGTCCGGCTCAGGCGCTCCCGCCGGGACTCGTCGGGCACGTCATCGCGAGGTGCGTGGGTGATGTCGTCGGGCATGCGGAGCAGGCTAGCGATCTCCGCCCGCGTCGGCCTCTCCATAATGCGGTCGTCGGGCGTGACGCCGAGGTGGGCGCCCAGAAGGTGCGGTCGCTGCCGCTCGGGGGCGTTCCTGCGCACCAGCTCCAGCATGAGCAGGGCCGGCAGTGGGCCGTGCACGACGAGGCCGGGGTAGCCCTCCACGTCACGGCAGTACGGGGTGTCGTAGTGGATGCGGTGGGCGTTGGCCCTACGGTTCCAGTACGGCGGTGACGTCGAGCGACGTCGGGTGCCGTGGTGCGGAGCCTTCGCCGGACCGGGAGACGATGTCCTGTTCCTCGACCAGGCAGGTGCGGCCGCGCTGCCGGAACTCCTGGCGCTCTGTGACGAACAGCAGTTCGCCGTTGCGGCCCTGCTTGGGCGTGACGGCGGCCGGACTGCTGACACGCTCGGCGGGTTCGCCCAGGCGCAGGGGCTCGGTGATCTCGCAGCGTCCGTCGGCGAACATCCGCCGCCGCTCGGGAGCATGCTGGGGCGCCCAGTGCAGGAAGTACAGCCACTGCCACAGCGGCGGCAGCGGGGCGCCGGACCCGGCGGCGGTGGCGGGCAGGTCCGGCAGCGCCGACAAGGCCGCTGCCGGACCCGGCGGGAGGGTGTCGTCGTCGGTGACCGGCGTGGGGTGCCAGGACTCCACGTAGGAGGCGAGCGAGGCGGGCATGGGCGTCGTTTCCCTGTGCGGTGGGGGTAGCGGGCGGGTGTCGTGTCGGTCGGGCCGGCCTCCAGCGGATCCGGCCGAGGTCGGTGCCCAGCGAGGGCCAGGCCGAGGACGACGGGTGCGGGGGACTCATGCGATCACGCCCCGGCGACCACATCGACGGCCTCCTGTCAGGACGGTGGCGCGGGAGTGGCTGTCTCGTTCACGGGCGGCACTCCTCGACACCCTCGATGGCCGCCGTACCGTCCGTCGGCGAGCACACGGATACCCTCCTTGCCGAACTGGGCTACGACCAGTCCGCGATCGAGGCCTTCCGATCCGACCGAGTCCTCTGACACCCCACACGACGGACCGCTTTCTGGAGCGGCATTCATGAGCACTCTCGACATCCTGTCCGAGGACGAGCAGTTCATCGTGCGCACGGTGCGTGACTTCGTCGACAAAGACGTCAAGCCGGTCGTGCGGGAACTGGAACACGCGGACACCTAAGCAGCAGAAGCGGCGGTACCTGCCGAGGTTGGCCACCGGCGAGATGCGCGCGACCATGGCCCTGACCGAACCGGGCGGCGGCTCGGATCTGCAGGCGATCCGCACGGTCGCCCGCAGGGACTCGGGCGGCGGATACGTGGTGAACGGCGCGAAGACCTGGATCACCAACTCGCGGCGCTCCGGCCTGATCGCGCTGCTGTGCACGACGGACCCGGACGCGAGCCCGGCCCACCAGGGCATCTCCATCCTCCTCGCGGAGCACGGCCCCGGCCTGACGGTCTCCCGCGATCTGCCCAAGCTCGGCTACAAGGGCGTGGAGAGCTGCGAGTTGTCCTTCGAGGACTACCGGGCCCCGGCGGACGCCCTCCTCGGCGGCACGGAGGGCAAGGGCTTCGCGCAGATGATGAAGGGCCTGGAGACCGGGCGGTTGCAGGTCGCCGCCCGCGCCCTCGGCGTCGGCCGGGCCGCCCTGGAGGACGCCCTCGCCTACGCCCAGGAGCGTGAGTCGTTCGGCAGACCGATCTGGCAGCACCAGTCGATCGGCAACTACCTGGCCGACATGGCGACTTCACTGACCGCCGCCCGCCAACTCACCCTGTACACGGCCCGGGAGGCCGACGCCGGCCGCCGGGTGGCCATGGAAGCCGGCATGGCCAAGCTCTTCGCCTCCGAGACGGCCATGCAGAGCCAGTTGGTGAAGCGAGGAGGACTTGACACGTGAAGCCCCCATCCTGTAGTCCCGCAATCATGCCTGTGACGGCGCGGATGTGCTCGTCGTCCCACTGTCAAGAGTGCCCAACCCTTTCCTCAGCCGTCGATGTCGAGTGCCGTGCCGTACAACCGGTCCACCTTCAACCGGATGACCACCCGCCGTTCGTCGACCAGCTGCTCCAGGAACGCGGCTTCGTCCTCCGGCCTCGCCGCCTCCGGAATCATGCCGAGCAGTTCGCGCCCGACCGCGTCGCCGGGAACCGTCGTGATCTCGGAGACCTCGGCCTCGCCCTCGGCGACGGCGAAGGACCACACGTCGCCACCCTGCACATGCAGCGCGGCCCGCGGGTTGTGCCGCAGGTGCCTGACCTTGACGCGGTCGGCCGTCGTGGAGAACCGGGCGATGCGGGCCTGCGGGTCCCAGTGGTAGAGCATCGTGGTCAGGTGGGGATGCCCGCTGCGCTTGATACTGGCGAGCGTCCCGAACCGCTGCTTGCCGAGCAGGTCGGAGAGGGCTTCGTCGGACAGGGAGCGGGGTGCTGGGCCTTGGGTCATGGTGCGATCAACGTCCTTGTCCGCTCCGGCAATTCCCGGGCACGGCCCTCCGCGCAGAATGCGGGCGGGCGGCGGGGTGCGGTGCTATCCGACCGGGGCGGCCGCCGACGCCGTACCCGTCCGGAACACCGGCCAGCAGACCTCGGTCCGCCACCGCGAGCTGTCCGCGGTCTCGCGGTGGCCGACGAGGTAGTACTCGCGGATCGGCCCGCTGACAGCCAGTGCGTGGCGGGCCACGTACGCGGCCAGCGTGCCGTAGGCGCGGTCGACCTCGGACGGCGGGCCGCAGTGTTCGATCACGGCGAGTTCCACGGCCGGGACCACCAGCGGCCGGACCCGGCCGACGGGCCGGACCGGGCCGTCGCAGGGTACGAAGACGGTCACCTGCCCCCGATGCCTGGTGAACAACTCGTCCGCGAACACACCGCCGGGGTGGCCGGTCTCCCGAAGCCCCTGCCCGGCCACGGTCGCGGCAAGCTCGCCCAGCGCACCTTGGCACCAGGCCGCGCAGTCCTCGGCGTCGACGGTTTCGCTGACACCCGCGGCCCGGACGGCGCCGACGCCGCGCACCCCGATCGCGGCGGCAGCGGCGGACGGTGGCGGCGCCAGCAGGTCGCGCAGGGTCGCGATGGCACGCCGGGTACGGCCGAGCTGCTCCTCCAGACGGCTCAGGTGCGCGGTGATCTGCCGGTTGCGGGACTCCATGTCGGGCGCGGTCAGAACTGCCCGGATCTCTTCGAGCGGCATCCCGAGATCGCGGAAGCGGCGGACCACCTGCGCCGTGGGGATCTGGTCGGCCGCGTATCGCCGGTACCCGGTCCGAGGGTCGACGTCCGCGGGTTCCAGCAGGCCGATCTCGTGGTAGTGGCGCAGCGTCTTGACGGTCATATGGGTGGCGCGCGAGAAGTCGCCGATGGACAGGTAACTCGACACGGATCGATTGTGCGCCTTCCTGTAGGGGGAGAGTCCGGCGGGGCGAACTCCCTTGACCCTCCCGCTGCGGAGCCCGGGAGGGTGATGACCACGGCCGGGAAAACGGCCGCCAACCATCCGAGCACGGGAGTTGACACACCATGTCGCAGACCGACACCGCCGCCATCGTCCTGGATGTGGATCTGATCGTGGAGCGGTACGTCGCCGTCTGGAGCGAGGCCGACGCCGCGGCACGGGCCCGCTCGGTCGCCGCGTTGTGGCCCGAGGAGGGTGTCGAGTACGTCGAGGGCACTCGCTTCCGGGGCCGGGGCGCGCTCGTGGAACGGGTCACGGAGGCACACACGCTCTTCGTGGCCTCCGGCCAGTACGAGGTGACGCACGACGGGCACATCGCCGTCCACGACCACGTCGTGGTCCTCACGATTCAGTTGGTGCATGCCCGTGGCGAGCAGGCCGGGGACGTGGCCTGGGCGGCGCGCGTCTTTCTCGTCCTGGACGACGACGGCCGGATCCTCGAGGACTACCACCTGACCGTTCAACCGCTCCCCGCCGCCTGATTCCTCTGGGCTTTGCACCACGCCGCATGTGTGGCCGACCGGGCGCCGGCGGCGATGCCACCGGCTACATCGAGCAATTTCTCACGGCCTTTCAGCCACGCGACTGCGAGCCCAGTGTCGTGCCGCTGTTCCGGCGGGAACTCGACGACGATGCCCTGCGGTCGTTCCTGCCCGCTCAGGACGTCGTGTACGTGGGTGGCGGCCACACCGCGAACCTGCTCGCCGTGTGGCGTGTGCACGGTGTGGATCGGCTTCGTCGTACCGAGCAGCCGAACCGGCTCGCTCCCGGCCGGCTGCGCGGTGGAGGACGGTGTCGGTGCGCTCTTCGGGGATGGTCTGCTGGTGGACGCGGTGAGTCGCACGTCGCACGCTCGTCCGTATCGGGTGGAGCCGGAGGGGGACGGCGGTGCCGGGGAGCGGGCCCTGGCGTGCCGCTTGCTCGCGACGCGGTGATGAGCGGCTAGGACTTGTCCCGAGTGCCGGCCAAGAGCGCTTGCAGCGCCTTCACCAGCCGCGCCGCGTCCTTCTCTCCCAGCGGGGCGAGAAACTCCCGCTCCGCCGCCTCGCGGGCCTCCTCCGCTTCGGCCCGCACCAGTTTGCCCCGCTGCGTCAGCTCAACGACGTTGCGTCGGCGATCCTCCGCACTGCGGCGCCGTTCCACCAGGCCCTTGTCCTCCAGCGCGTCGATGAGTGCGACCATCGTCGTACGATCCACGCCCAGCCGCCGCGCCGCCTCCGACTGCGACAGCGGGCGACCCGCCGCCAGCACCACGAGTACGGCCAACTCCCGTGCGTCCAGTCCGAATCGGGCCAGTGCGGGTCCGGCGTGTTCGGCCAGTCGTAGCTGCGCGTGCTTGAGCAGGTAGCCCAGCCTCGCACCGAGCAGCTCCTCGACCGCGGCCCCGCCGTCGTCCTTCTCCACCATCCCGGCATGTTAACTCCCAACTGATCGTCAGCATGGCTGACGATCTATTATCCTGACGTTCATGCCGACCGACACAGACCACCGCACCCTCCGTTTCGGCGTCAAGACGACGCCCATGCACCTGACCTACGACGAGATCCTGCGCGTCTGGGAAGAGGCCGACGAACTGCCCGAACTCGACGACGCCTGGCTGTGGGACCACCTGATGCCGCTGGCCGGGCCGCCCGGCGGCGCCGTCCTGGAGGGCTGGACCCTGCTCGCCGCGCTGGCCGCCCGCACCACCCGGCTCCGCCTCGGGCTGCTCGTCACCAGCAACGGGCTGCGCGCTCCCGCCCACCTCGGCAAGATCGCCACCACCGTGGACGTGATCTCCCAGGGGCGCCTGATCATGGGCCTGGGCGTCGGCGGCACCCGCCAGCCGGACGGCCCCAACCCGGCCGTGGCCGAGTACGCCGCCTACGGCCTCCCGCTCCCGAGTCCCGGCGAGGGCCTGGCCCGGCTCACCGAGACGATCAGCATCCTGCGGCGCATGTGGACCGAGGAAGTCTTCGACCACGACGGCCCGTTCACCCGTCTGCGCGCCACGCGCAACGGCCCCGGCCCGATCCGCCCCGGCGGCCCGCCGCTGCTGCTCGGCGGCTGGGGCGACCGCACGCTGCGCATCATCGCCGAGCACGCCGACATCTGGAACGTCCCCGGCCCGCCCCACAACACCACCGACCGGATCGCCGAGCGCGCCCGCGTCCTCGACGCGCACTGCGCGGCGATCGGCCGCGACCCCGCCGAGATCACCCGCTCCGCACAGATCATCGTCGACTACACCGACGTCGCCACCACCCGCGCCCACGTCCACGCCCTCGCCGCCACCGGCATCCAGCACGTGGCGCTCGCACTGCCGCGCCCCTATCCGGCCAAGGCCGCCCGCTGGCTGGTGGACGAGATCGTCACCCCCGTGCGGGAGGCGGGCGCCTGACGGCGCCTGCCTTCCGCGTGCGCCTTCGACATTCGTGTCGGCGAGCCGGTCTCCATCCCCGGGGCCGGCCTCGTACATCGCCAGGATGAGCAGCGCCCTGGGTTACCTCCGGGGGGTGACGACCGGGTGGGCCGAGGCCGCTTACCGTCTCTGCCATGAGCACCGAAGAGATCAGCGGCGCGGCGGCAGGGGCCGGCATGGCCGCCGGGCGGGAGCAGGCGGTCGTCCGGGTGAGCGGCCTGCGCAAGGAGTACGGCGACACCGTTGCCCTGAACGGGGTGTCGCTGGAGATCGGCGCCGGAGAAGCGGTGGCGGTCATGGGGCCGTCCGGCTGCGGCAAGTCCACCCTGCTCAACATGATCGCCGGGCTGGACCGGCCGAGCGGCGGCTCCGTGTGCGTGCACGGCGAGGACCTGGGCCGGATCAACGAGACCGGGCTGGCGCTGTTCCGGCGCCGGCGGATCGGCATGATCTTCCAGTTCTTCAACCTCATCGACGACCTGCCCGCGATCGACAACGTCGCCCTGGCCGCCCAGCTCACCGGTACGCCTGCCCGCCAGGCCCGGCGCCGGGCGCTGGAGCTGCTGGACGAACTCGGCATCGCCGACCGCCGGAACGTCTACCCGGCCGCGCTGAGCGGCGGCGAGCGTCAGCGGGTGGCGGTGGCCCGCGCGCTGATGAACCGCCCCGCGCTGCTGCTGGCGGACGAGCCGACCGGCGCCCTGGACAGCCACGCGGGGGAGCAGGTGATGGACCTGCTCATCGACCTCAACGAACTGGGTCAGACCCTGTTGTTGGTGACGCATGACGAGCGGCTGGCGACCCGGTGCGCCAGCCGGCTGGTGACGATGGCCGACGGCCGGGTCACCGGAGAGCGGACCCTGGAGCGGACGGCATGAGCGCGGTGTGGCGGGCCTCGCGCGCGGCCGTGCGCCGCCGGCGGCTCCAGACCACCGTGATCGGGGTGGTGGTCCTCGTCTCCAGCATGGCCCTGGTGGTGGCCCTCGGTCTGCTGGACGTCGTCTCCGGGCCCTTCGACCGGCTCTTCGGCCAGGCACACGGCGCGCATGTCATCGCGACCTTCGACGCGGCCAAGGTCTCCGAGGCGGAGCTGGGCCGGACCGCGCACCGTGCGGGCGTACGGGCCTCGGCCGGGCCGTTCCCGGAAACCGTGGTCGAGTTGCCGGAGGACGCGACGTCACAGATGCCGGGGATGGGGCCCGGTCCCCTGACGGTGGTGGGGCGGGCGGACCCCGGTGGCTCGGTCGACCGGCTGGACCTGTTCGCCGGACACTGGGCCACCGGGCCCGGCCAGCTCGTCCTGGCGTTGCCGGACGCGCCCGGTATGGCCAACGGGCCGCACTCGCCGCTCGGCAAGCGGATCCAACTGCCCGGACAGCAGCGGCCCCTGACCGTGGTGGGCCTCGCGTCCAGCGTCAGCGGAACCGCGCAGGCATGGGTCTCCCCGCAGCAGATCACGACCCTGCACCCCACGACGTACCAGATGCTGTACCGGTTCGACCGGGCCGCGACAGCCCGCCAGATCACCGCGGACACCGCGGTGGTGAGCGCCGGCCTGCCGTCCGGATCGCTGGTCGCCCAGCAGTCGTACCTGACGCTGAAGGCGCAGGTCGCGGCCGAGCCCAACGCCTTCGTGCCGTTCCTCATGGCCTTCGGCATCCTCGGCCTGCTGGTGGCGGTCCTCATCGTGGGCAATGTGGTGAGCGGTGCCGTCGTCTCCGGCTTCCGGCACATCGGGGTGCTCAAGTCCCTGGGATTCACGCCCAACCAGGTCGTCTCGGTCTACCTGGTGATGGTCTGCGTCCCCGCCACGGCGGGCGCGGCGGTCGGCACGGCCCTGGGCGCGGTGGTGGCGCGGCCGCTGCTGCACCAGGTCTTCCAGGGCGCGAACCTCGGCACGGTGAACGTCGTACCCACCATCAGCTCCTGGGTGTACGCGACCACGGTGCTCGGCATGCCCGTACTGGTCGTGCTGGCCGCACTGATCCCGGCGCTGCGCGCCCACGGTCTCTCCGCGGCACGGGCCATCAGCGCGGGCAGCGCGCCCCGTGCCGGACGGGGACCGGCGGTGCAGCGCTGGCTGACCGGGGTGCGGCTGCCGCGCCCGGTGTCCCTGGGCCTGGGGATGCCCCTCGCCCGGCCCGGACGGGCGCTGCTCACGGTCGCCTCGGTGCTGCTCGGGGTGGCGACGGTGACTTTCGCCACCGGCCTGTCGGCCACCATGGTCTCCTACGGCGATGCGGTCGAGGGCGTCGGCAACGTGCAGTCCATCGTGTGGCGGGGGCAGGCCAGGTTCGACGAGACCGTCCCGCACCACGGTGACGTCGCGGCGCAGACGCTGCTGCGCTCCTTGCCGCACGCGGCGGACGTGGCCGGCGTGGGCTTCGCGAACGTGCGGATGCTCGGGCAGAGCGAGGACGTGACCATCATGGGGCTGCGCGGCGGGCGTTCGACCGGCCAGGACGACCTGGCCAGAGGCCGCTGGATGCGGGGGCCCGGCGAGGTCGTGGCCTCCGGCAGGTTTCTGGCCAAGCAGGGGCTGTGGCTCGGCGACTCGTTCACGCTGAGTGCGGCTGGCCGGCAGGAGCGGGTGACGCTGGTCGGGGAGGTCATGTCGGGACCGGCGGACTGGATGCGCGCGGACTGGGCGACGATGACCGCCCTGGCGCCGGACGCGCAGGCCAACCAGTACTGGGTGCGGCTCACCCCCGGTGCCGATGTCGGCGCCTATATGAAAGCCGTGCGGGCCGCCGATCCCGGGCTCCACCCGACCGAGAAGACATCGGTGAACGCCGGGGCGGTGACCGTGATCAGCTCCGCGTCCGTGCTGACCCTGATGCTGACGGCGGTCGCCGCGATGGGGGTGTTCAACACGGTCGTACTGAGCGCCCGGGAGCGCCGGCGCGACCTCGGGATGCTGAAATCGATCGGTATGACGCCACGGCAGGTCACGGTGATGATGGTGGTGTCCATGGCCGGCCTGGGACTGATCGGCGGAATCCTCGGGCTGCCGCTCGGAGTCGCGGCGTACCACGTGGTGATCCCGATGACCGAGCACGCCGCCCAACTCACCTTCCCGGACCGGATGCTGGACGTATGGCACCCCGGGCCGATGACGCTGCTGGTGCTGGCCGGGGTGGCGATCGCCGCACTGGGCGCGGTGATTCCGGCGCGGGCGGCGGCCCGGCAGACCATCGCCCGGGTCCTGCGCACCGAGTGACGGCCACGTCCGTATCGGATGCGGGTGTCCGCCGGGTCCTCAGCGACCCGGCGGACACCCAAGCCGTGGTCATGCCGACGTCGATGCCCCACCGGCCCACTGACTGTTCGTCACCTTTCCTGCCACGCACCGCCATTGCTCCTCCCCACCAGGTAGGGGCCAGGCCCAGCTGGGCTGTTGGGCCGTGTGCAGTTCCCGGAGGCGGCGGGCCAGGACCGGTCCCGCGATGGCGGCACCGTCGGGGACGGCGGTGCCGTAGGCGGCGCGGAGTTCGGCGTAACGGGTCATCTCGGCCTCGTAACGGCGCACCGCCTGCTCGGTGCCCGAGGCCACCCCGTCGCTCGGGGTGGTGCGGTGCAGATGCAGCAGCGGGGGTGCGGCCGACTCAGCGATCGCCGCGGCGAGCCGCGCGTGGCCGTCCAGGACCAGATGACAGTCCAGGCCGCTGACCCACCACACCAGCACGGGCGGCAGCGTGCCGTCGCGGACCTGCTTGCGGTACGCCTTGACCCGGCCGTCGTCGGCATCGGGCAACGGACGCAGCGGGAGGATCTCCCACGAACCGTTGTGGACGAACCAGTCGATGTAACCGTCCGGATGGCCCTCGACGAGCATCGACTTCCAGTACTCGGCCTCCGGTCGCCGACCGTGGTTCCAGCGCAGGAGCGGGCTCTCGGGCGAGAGCAGCCATCGACCGTCGTGCAGCGGGCTGCCCGGTGAATCGAGCAGGTGCTGTACGAAGCGGTGCGCCCAGCGATCCGGCCTGCCGGCCAGATCCCGCCCCGTCTCGGCACGCAACGGCGGGAGGGGTGACCGGTAGCCGTCGGTACGCCAGAACTCCACTCCGCAGAAGTCCTCGTCTACGACGGTGAGCAGCACAGGCCGCGACTGCTGGGCGAGCAACAGCCGCCGCCCGGCGCTGAACGGACACAGACCTGGTCGGCGGCGTGCTTCCACCTCCAGGGACAAGCCCGTCCATGTGCCGTCGTCGTGAGTGATGTCCGTGCGCCGCATGCCCAGACGATAAACGCTGCCCGCCGCGCCCGAGCAGCCCGCCGT
This sequence comes from Streptomyces sp. NPDC020192, assembly GCF_044388685.1. Taxonomy (NCBI): domain Bacteria; kingdom Bacillati; phylum Actinomycetota; class Actinomycetes; order Kitasatosporales; family Streptomycetaceae; genus Streptomyces; species Streptomyces sp. NPDC020192. The sequence continues at coordinate 159,268 of NZ_JBIRXG010000020.1, forward strand.
GTCGGACCCGCGCGCTGGAGTGCCGTTCTGGTGTGCTCTGCTCGGCTATCAGGTCCGGGCCTCCAGCGAGGAGGATCTGATCGACCCGTCCGGATTACCGCGGCGCTCGCCGCCGGTGGACGTCTGGTGAACGATGCCGACGCCCGGTCGAACCGGGTGCCGGCCGACCCGGAGGGGAACGAGGCGTGAGTCGGCGTGGTGGGCTCGATCAAGCGTCAACGGGCATTGAGGCGCATGCGAACGTAGCGTGCGCCACCCGGACCCGGCCGGTGGTGCCCGTCAGGCTTCCATCCGCGCCCAGCGTAGAAGGCTTGGGCTCGGCTGTTGCGTTCCCATGCCTCCAGTACGCCCTCCCGCAGCGATGCATCGCGGAGGAACTGCACGAAGGCCGCGTGCAGCCGGTCGCCGATCCCTTGCCCCCACAGGCCGGGGCAGACGTGAATCTGGTGGAGCTGCCCCACGGAGGTGACATCGACATCGGCGTCGTGGGGTGGGCCCATCGCCAAGACCCCTACGATCTCGTCCCCTCGGTGCGCGCATAGCACGGTCCTGTCGTCGGCCTGAACAGCGCGTGTCCAGGGCTCCCGTCGGCTGTCGCGTGCGTCGAGCGAGGTGAGTTCCACCTCCGACACCCCGCCGGCCCGGTAGTACGCCGTGCGAGCCAGAGTGTGCAGATCAGTGATGCTGTCGACGTCATCGAGACGCGCGGCACGCAGGAACACCTGAGAATTCGTCATGCTCAGGGCGACAATACCGCTTCTCACGCCCCCAGTTGAACCCGAGTCGTACAGGCCGTCGCCGAGGAACTGCTGACGGAGGCCCGCGCCCTTCTCGACCGGGCCGAGCAGGTACGCGTACGCGTGGCCGCGGCGGCCGGCGCCACGAGCATCACCGTCGGCATGGCCCCGCTCGGACACGACCGTACTCGAGGAACTGGCCGTGGTACCCCTGACCGACCTGGCACCGAGCCCGAGGGCCCGGCGACCGCCTGATCCGGAGCCAGGGGCATGGGTTGACCTTGACCTTGGGGGAGGCCGCAGCATCGGTGGGGTCGGGCGATGTGCCCGGTATGAGGAGGGGCGAGTATGGGGTTGCTGACCATCGGGGCGTTCGCGAAGGCGTCCCGGCTGTCGCCGAAGGCGTTGCGTCTCTACGACGAGCTCGGCCTGCTGGCTCCCGCTCGCGTCGACCCGGTCACCGGCTACCGCCTGTACGCACCGGAACAACTGGACCAGGCCCGACTGGTGGCCTGGCTCCGACGTCTCGGGATGCCCCTGGCCCGCATCCAGCACGTCTGCACGCTGGATGCGGGCCAGGCGGCCCAGGAGATCCGCGCGTATTGGGCCCAGGTGGAGGCCGACACCACCGCACGGCGGGATCTGGCGACCTTCCTCATCGACCACCTGTCCTGGAAGGACCCCGCCATGGCCCCGCCCGTCAAGCCCCTGGACATCCGGTACGCCGCTCTGTCCGACACGGGCCTCGTCCGGGAGAGCAACCAGGACACCGTCTACGCGGGGTCCGGTCTGCTCGCCGTCGCCGACGGCTTCGGCAGCACCGGCGCCACCGCGAGCGCGGCCGCCGTCGACGCGCTCAGGCGCCTGGAGGCCGACGGGATTCCGGCGGGCAACCTCCTCAACGTCCTCGAAGACGCCGTCGACCAGGCCCGGCAGGCCGTACAGGGCGTCGACGTCGTCGGAATCGGATCCTTCCCCGAAGGGGCCGGTACGACCCTCACCGCGATGCTCTGGACCGGCTCACAGATGGCCCTCGTCCACATCGGCGACTCCCGGGTCCACCTCCTGCGCGACGGGCGGCTGTTCCAGATCACCCACGACCACACCGTGGTGCAGTCGTTGATCGACGAAGGACGCCTCAGCCCGGAGGAAGCCGTCACCCACCCCCAGCGGTCCCTCCTGGTACGCGCACTGGGCCACCACGCCGATGACACCCCCGACATGCGCCTGCACGACGCCGAGCCGAACGACCGGTACCTGCTCTGCTCCGACGGCCTGTCCACCGTCGTACCGACCGAAGCGATCCGCCAGGTGCTCGCCGAGACGAGCGAGCCCGCGCAGGCCGCCCGTGAACTCATCGGCCTCGCCAACGGATCCGGCGGTCCCGACAACGTCAGCTGCGTGGTGGCCGACGTTGTCGGGTGACTCGCCGGCACCGGTGTGACGCACCGTGGGGCACGGCGCGGTGCGTCCTCCCCGCTACTCGACGGCTGGATCCTCCTGACTGCACCGACAGGCCTTCTTCACGGCCTCCTCCACCTCGCGGCGGTCGGCTCCGGTGTCCGCCGCGTACGCGGTGACGGCCGCCTGGACAGCCTCGGACGCCTCGCGCCAGCGCCGCAACTGCGCGTCGTACTCGTCACCGGAGAGGCCCGCGAGCTTCGCGCGCTCTTCCTCGGCGGATCGTTCCAGCCTGATCAACTCATCGGGTACCTGTGCCACGGGCACGGATCGTAAACGGCGAGCACGCCGCGCCGACCGTCGGACTCACCGGCCGATCGGGTGGAGAACCTGAAGGGCGCTCACGAAGCTCCGGTCAGACGTGGGTGGCGATACCGAGGGCACTCTCCAGTCGAGGCTCTCCACAAAGCCGGCCCCGGAAAGGTCCGCCATGACAGCGGGTCATCACTCTCCTTCGTTGCCGACCCGTTCGCCCTTCGCCGGCCGTTCCGCGACGATCAGGTAGTAGTCCAGGATCCGCTGCTCGTAGGCACGCAGGAAGTTCCGCGGCCAGGTGCCTTCGGCCCATTGCCGGCTCAGCCACAGGTCCCAGCCGGGCCAGACGTACCGCCCGATCGACTCGGCGCGCACGGCGGTCAGTCCCGCCGCCTCGAAGGTCTCGGTGAGCGCGGTCACCGGCCGCGCGATGTCCAGGCCGTTGGCAAACGTGTCCAGCAGCCCGGCCAGTTGGCTGGTGCGGTCGCCTGCGTCATCGACCGTGAAGAAGCTCGCCACGACCACGCGGCCACCCGGTCGCACCACTCGTGCGGTCTCGGCCGCGAAGGCCGTGAGATCCGGGAAGTGCTGAGCCGCCTCCACGCTGACGAGGACATCGAACTCACCGGAGGCGAAAGGCATGTGCTCTGCGGCACCCTGGGCGAACCGCAGCCGCTCCGGTTCCCGGCGCAGCACTTCGGCGTGCGCGTCGCGTGCCCGCCGCACCTGCTGCGGGTGGATGTCCATCCCGACCACCTGCTCGGGGTCGTACTCCCGCAGCGCCAGCGCACACCCCATGCCCAGTCCGCACCCCACCTCCAGGACCCCGAGGTCCTTCAACGGACCCACGCTGCCCAGGACATGCCGATAGAGGTCTTCCTGGCTGCGGATGCGCTCCTCCTGGCCGAGCGGCTGTGACAGGTCGATCCCGTGCCAGTACCCGAAGTTGATGAACCCTCCGGCGAAGATCGAATGTGCGCTCAGGTCCGCGGGACCGTACGTCTCCTGTACGGCCGGCCGCATGACGGGACAAGCCCGTTGAGCGTCGTCCACCATCGTGCCCCACCTCCACAAGAGTCCTGCTGTTCGTACCGTTACCATGCCTCGGCGCTTCGGTGGTGTGGCGACGTACGGCTCAGGTTCACTCGCGAGGCGCGATCTCCCGTCCGGCCGCGTCCCGGACCGTGATGGCCAGCATGGGGCAGATGTCGGCGGCCTCCAGGGCGCGGTCGTCGCTCTCCGCGATGTGCTCGCTGACGGGGCGGGCGTGATCGTCGTCGAGGGTGAACAGATCCGGTGCGGCCCCGGCACACATCCCGGAGCCGATACAGCGGTCGGAGGAGACGTGCAGCTGCCAGCTCATGGGCCGCCTCACCACCCCACCGGCATGACGCGGGGGCCGCGGACCAGCATCTCGGTCTTCCAGGTGATGTCACCGGCGACATGCAGCCGGGGGAACCGGGCCACCAACGCGCCGATGGCCTCCTGGAGTTCGAGGCGGGCCAGGGGAGCCCCGAGGCAGTGGTGGACGCCGTGGCCGAAGCCCAGGTGGGCGTTGCCGCTCCGCGCGATGTCGAGGGTGCCGGCCGCGGTGAAGCGCAGCGCGTCACGGTTGGCCGCGCCGACGGCGACCAGCACCGGTTCACCGGCCCGCACCAGGGTGCCCCCGACTTCGATGTCCTCCCTGGCGTAGCGAGGCTGACCGGCCCCGCTGCCCAGGGGCACGAAGCGCAGCAGCTCCTCGATCGCGCCGGTGATGAGAGTGGGCTCGGCACGCAGCCGAGCAAGCGCCCACGGGTGGTCGAGGAGGGTGAGCACGAAGTTGGGGATCTGGGTGGCGGTGGTCTCGTGGCCGGCGACGAGGATGCCGACGCACAGGTCGACGAGCTCCAGCTCCGACAGCCGGTCATCGTGGTCACGCGCCTCGATCAGGGCCGTCATCAGGTCCTCGCGGGGCCGCTCACGGTGCGCGGTGATCAGCCGGCCCATGTACGCGCGCAGCTCTTCGCGATTGCGGTCGAACTCCTCGGCCGTCAGCGAGCTGGTGGACAGCGCCGCGTCGCTCCACGTACGGAAGCGCGGGCGGTCCTCCTCCGGGACCCCGAGGAGCCGGCAGATCACCGCGACCGGGATGGCCAGGGCGTAGCGGTCGACCAGGTCGACCGGCGGCCCCACCGCCTCCATCTCGTCCAGCAGTACGGACGTCAACTCCCGGATGCCCGGGCGGAGTTTCTCAACCTGGCGGACCGTGAATGCCTTGGCGACCAGGGAGCGCAGCCGGGTGTGGTCCGGCGGATCCATGCTGAGGATCCCGCTGTCCCGCCTGCCCTCGGAGGCGCGCGGCTCGTCGTGTTCGAGAGCCAGGGCCCGGCTGAAGCGCTGGTCGCCGAGGACCAGCCGGGCGTCCGCGTAGCGGGTGGCGAGCCAGGCCGCCTCCCCGTACGGCAGCTGGACGCGTAACAGCCCCGGGGTGTCCCGGGCTCGTTCGTACGCGTCGGACAGGGCCAGATCCTGGCTGGAGTTGAAGGGATAGGCGAGGGGTGCGTGGTCCGTTTCCGTCACTGCTGCCTCCCTTGTGTAAGCATGCGCTTACGACGCTAGGAGGTACTCACCGAGCGGTCAACGACGCTAATCGGCCGTTACTCTGACGGCCCCTCCGCACGCGCGAGCGGCGCTCACGGCGGCACAAAGGAGCAGAGGTGGACACCAGCGAGTTGGATCCCGGCGAGCATCAGCGACGGCAGGACCGGCCCGGCGGCGGCCCACTGAGCGAGGACACAAGACCGGGCGAGGACATCCCGCACCGCCCGCGTGACGCCCGGGGAACCCGCGCGCGCATCCTCCACGCGGCCGGTGCGGTCTTCGCCGAGCGCGGATACGAGGCGGCCACCGTCCGGGACATCGCCGGCCGCGCCGGAGTGAACCAGGCGCTCATATTCCGCTACTTCGGCTCCAAGAAGGCCCTGCTCACCGAGGTCATGGCGCAGGGAGGCAAGCAGCAGCTGGGCAGCACGCCGCCGGACCGGCTGTTCGAGACCGCGCTGCGCGGTGTCCTCGCGGACGGCGGCAAACCCGGCTGGGACCGGATGCTGGCGGTCTACCTGCGCTCCATCGGCAGCGCCGACGCCGCCCCGGACACCGTCCGCGCACTGGGGGAGGAGTACGCCGCCGCGCTCGCCGCCCTCTCCTCTGCCGACGACAGCAAACTGCGCGCCCAGCTCGCCATGGCCTGGTTGCTCGGCATCGGCCTGATGCGGGTCGTGGTCGGCCAGGAGCCGCTGGCGAGCGCGGAACCGGACGAGATCTGCGGCCACGTACTCACAGCCCTCGACAGTCTCCTGCGCGACGGGGAGGTTCCCGGGGACCGAGCAGGGGAGCAACGCCCCGACGAGCGGCCGTAGGTCGGCGCCTGGGCGAGCAGATCGTAGAACCCGGGCGTAGGGTGAGCTTCCTGCCCTGGCCCAAAGGCTTCCCTGTGGCGCCAGATGTTGTCATGATCCAGCCATGGCTGAAAGAGGCTCACTCGCGTACGAGGCGCGGTACGGCTGGAACGGGAAGACCATCAGGGGTGTGGTGATCAGTGCCGTCTTCACCGGACTGCTGCTGCTCCCCGGCATGCCGCTGTACGCACGCATCCTGGGTCTGCCGCTGTTCGGCGGGGGAGCGCTGTTCATGACGTATGTGGCCAGGAGCCACAAGGTCGCGTTCCGGGTGGACGACACGGGCGTACTCCTGGGTGGGAGCCCGGCGAGGTACGGGGCCACCACCGTCCATGTGCCCTGGGACGACATCACAGGCTTTGTGCTCTGGCGCCAGGTCACGGGCAAGGCCTCCGTCCCCTACGTCGGGGTCAGCCGGCGAGAGGGCGCCCCGGCGCTGCCCGGAGACGGTCCGAGGTCGCGTGCCGTCCTGAGTGCCCTCACCCCTGTGCCCGCCGACATCGCGATCGCCTCCCGCGCGGTGACGGGGTGGCGCCTGGACCAGGAGCGGTTGGTCAGCGCCGTCGCCCACTTCGCGCCAGGCGTCCCCGTAACCGAGTATCCGCGCGCATAGAGCGTGCGTCACGCAGCGGTCGCCCCCGGCTCAGAACGCCCAGCGCGTATGGGTGTACACCCCGTCGCGCCGGCCGAATCCGTACGCCGTGTCCGGCTCCACCGCGAACAGCACGGCGTCCCCCTTGCGCAGCGCGTCCCCGATCCCGTGGAAGGTGCCCTCGGGTGAGGTGATGTGCGCCCCGTACTTCGTCTCGTAGGCCGTGATGACCTCCTCCAGCACGGCCGGATCGGCAACCGGCCCGGCCTCGCCCGTGACCACGAGGTCGAGGCCTTCGCCGAGCGAGTTTCCGCCGGTGGTCAGCGCACAGTGCCGGTGCTGAGCGAGGTTGCGCGCCTTCTGCTCCCCCGGACCGGTGGAGAAGTACAGCACCCCGTCGTGCCAGGCGGCGATCACGGGGGTGACGTGCAGTCGGCCGTCGGGCCGCACCGTGGACACCCAGAAGATCTCGGCGGACGCAAGCTGCCGCTGGGCCTCGTCCCACTCGGTGGCGGTGACGTCCGCGGCACCCGGGCGGGGATTGAGCGCGGAGCTGTAGCGGGAGTCCAGCTCGGACGTGGGCCGCTTGGCGGGTCCTTGTTCAGGCATGACGGTTCTCCTTCCTTCCTCTCCTGTAGACCGGCGCGGCGGACAGACATCATCGCCGCGCCGACGGGCCGTTCCAGAGTGATCGTTCAGAGCAGGCAGGGCGCGCTGCCACGCCCGTCCGAGGACGTGGTGGTAGGTACGGCGCTCGGCTCCGGTCGCCGCGGGGTGCGGTTCACCGGGACCGAGAGTGGTGCCCCAGGCACGGGTCGGGCTCGCCTCGAACAGGACGGCGTTGACCATGGCCCGCTTGCGCTCGCGGAGAAGCCCGGCGTGCGTATCGACATCATGGGGCCGGGCAGCAGCGCGGCGGTGCAGGCGACACTGGTCGGCGCTCTCCCGGCCGGAGAGGAACAGCAGCGTGCTGTCGGCCGCGAGTGCGGGCTCGAACTCATCTCCGACGGACCCGGGGATTGTCAGTGGCCGCACCTATGGTGGAGGCGTCACTCGACCACTGCAACACACGGGGGAGCCATGTCCGTCACGAGCGTCGCCATTCCGGACCGAGCGCCGCATCCCTCGATCGTCCACGAGCCGACCCGCCGTGTCCTGGCCCCGGGCGAGCGGCTGGACGGTCATGGCCTGGTGAACTTCCGCCCGCTCACCGGGCCGGCGCTGCTGACGGTTCGTGAACATCTGACCGTGCTGGGCGGTGATCCGGCGGAACTCGACCCGGAGCTCGCCGAGTTGCTGCTGATAGGCCGCCTGATCGTGGAGGGGGACGAGGAGGGCGAGGAGGTCGTCCTGGACGGTGCAACGGGCCGAGTGTTCACCATGTGGCTCTACGAGAAGGCACCGGGTCACGCGGAGCTGTTTCCGCTGGCCCCTTCGGTCGGGGCGCTGACCCGTTTCCTCGCGGCGGTCGACGATTCTCGGGCCCTGCGGGGCAGCTTCGCCGCGCTGGCGGGGCGGACGGGAGCGGAGGCGGTGCGGAAGGCGGAGCGACTGCTCAGCGCGGTGTTCGCGGAGGAAGCATGGGGTGAGGACGGCTGGGGCCCGGTCGGCCCGCGGTCCGGCTGGGAGAATCCGATACCGGTGTTCTGGCGGATCGCGGCGGTGATCCGACCGCTCGGCCTGATCGCCGGCCCGGGGGAGGGACTGGCTCTGGACCTGCCGCGAGGCCTGCTGGAGGAGGTGTTCGGGGCCGAGGACCTGGTGCGGTTCACGGACGCCCAGCTGCCGGCCGCCCTCGCCCATCCACCGACCCGTCGTTTCCTCACCGAAGTGGGCCTGCCGGGCAACGGGCTCATGTTCGACCCCGAGCGGGAAGCGCCGGTCACGCTCCCTCAGGACTGGGCCGAGTCGCAACGCGATCCACAGCACGCCCATCTGTGGGACGGCAGCGAGCAGTTGCCGCCGGACGCGGAGCACCTGGTGGTGCTCGGCGGACTGGTCCACGACCTCGAGGTCCTGGTCGACGGCCGCACCGGAGCGCTGTCCTACACGGAGCTCGCAGCCGACCACGTCGTCCCGGTCAACGCCGACGTCTCCACGCTCGCCTTCACCCTCTGGCTCCACCGGCGGGAACAGGAGCTCAACGAAGAGCACGACTTCACCCAGGACTTCTACCACCACGTCGCCGACACCATGATCGAGGTGCTGGCCTCGGTCGACCCGGTGGCCTGCCGGCCCAGCGAGGGCCCGGACGACTACCGGTACTGGCCGGAGGTCTTCCACGACGAGGCGGGAGGCGTGCTGTGAGGAGGCACGCCCCACACGGTCTTTGAAGACGCTGGGCCAACTTCATCAATGCTGTGGCGGGCGAAGATCCGTGGTGCGAGCCGATGTACTGCCGTGCGACCAGAAGCCCGTCCAGCCCGCCCGCAGGTCGGCCAGAACATCACCGGTGCTGCCGAGCGGGGCGTCCAGGCGTAGGCCGAGCAGATCGTTGCTGTCGACGCGTTCCCGGTGTCCTCGGCCGATTCGGCAATTCCGCGACGTCACCCTCGCCTCCCAGGGGTGATGTCGCCGAACGGCCAGCTTCCGGTGTGCGGGGTCTGTTGGGCTGATCGTGCGACGACTGGCTCTTCAGAGGGTGGAACGCATGATCTCGACACACACCGCCGACACGCACCACACCGGTGGAGCGGTTCTGCCGCCCCGCTCGCCACTCATGGGATGGCTGGCCGTGGTCTCGGTGATGCTGGGGATCTTCTCGATCGTCACGACCGAGATCCTGCCGATCGGCCTGCTCACGAGGATCGGCTCCGGCTTCGCCATCTCCGACGGCATGGGGGGCCTCATGATGACCATGCCCGGATTCCTGGCGGCCGTATCCGCACCGCTGCTCACCGCCGCGACGGCACGCGTCGACCGTCGGCTGATGCTGTGCCTGTTCATGCTGCTGCTGGCCGTCGCGAACTTCCTTGCCGCGGCGGCACCCGGCTACTGGCTCGTGTTGGTCTCCCGCGTCATCGTCGGCGTCGTCATCGGAGGCTTCTGGTCGATCGGCGCCGGACTGGCCGAGCGCCTCGTGCCCTCGGTGTCGGTCGGCCGGGCCACATCAGTGATCTTCTCCGCGGTACCGCTCGGATCCGTGCTCGGCGTACCGGCGGGCACGTTCATCGGAGACCACGCCGGCTGGCGCACCGCCTTCGTCGTGATGGGTGTCCTCAGCGTCGGCGTACTGGCCATGCTGGTGCTTGTCGTCCCGTCGTTGCCCCCTCGCCGCGCGACCCGACCGGGCGTGCTGCGCGGCATGCTGAAGGGCGTCAACACACGCTTCGCACTGCTGCTGACCTTCCTGGTCGTACTGGCACACTTCGGCACCTACACCTATGTGACTCCGTTCCTGGAGCAGGTCACCGGCGCCGGTTCGCAGCTGATCACGTGCTCGCTGCTGGTCTACGGCGCCGCAGGGATCGTGGGGAACTTCCTGGGCGGGGCGACGGTCGTACGCCACCCCCGCCTCGTCTTCGGTCTCGCAGCCGCGATGATCGCTGCCGTCACCCTGCTGCTGCCGGTCCTGGGGCACCGGCCCGTCGGGGCTGTCGCTCTGCTCATCGTCTGGGGGATCGCCTACGGTGCCGTCCCCGTCTCGTCCCAGACGTGGTTCACCAAGGCGACTCCCCGCGCACCCGAGGCGGCATCGGTACTCTTCACCGCCTCCTTCCAGGCAACCATCTCGCTGGGCGCGCTGACCGGAGGCGCCATCGTCGACCGGACCTCCCCGGCCACGGTCATGACTCTCGGAGGCCTCGCCGCCGCGCTCACGGTCCTGGCCGCGTGGACCCACCGCGCCCGCGGACTCACCTGGCCGGACCACACCGATACGGGCCCTGTGCCTCAGTAGGTTTGCGCATGGAGCCACAGGAGCGCTGCGCATGAGCCATCGCTTGGAGGCGATCACGGGAGGCGGCCACCGCGAACCAGTACGGGAGTGTCCTCAGGCCGGTAGGTTCAGTTGCCAGGACACGCCGAAGCGGTCGTTGACCCAGCCGAACTTGGCGCTGAAGCCGTAGTCCCCCAGAGGCATCAGCTCGGTGCCTCGCTCGGCGAGGGCCGTGTAGAGGCGGTCGAGCTCGGCCTCGCTCTGACATTGCACGAAGAGCGAGATCGAGGGTGTGAAGGTGAACTCGTGCTTCGCGGGGCTGTCGATGCACATGTAATGTTCGCCGGCGAGTGAGAACGTGGCGTGCTGGATGCTTCCCTCCTTGCCGGGACCGTCGGCGCCGTATCGGGTGATGCTGACGACCTCGGCGTCGTCGAAGAGCGAGATGTAGAAGGTCATCGCCTCCTCGGCGTTGCCCTCGAACATCAAGAACGTGGTGATCTTCTGTGGCGTCGTGATGTCCATGCCACTTGCTCCTTCGGCGCCGGCAGGCGGTCGATGCGTGGCGCCATGGTAATGGGTGCCGTGCGTGATCTGACGGTACGTCAAGCATGTGGAGCGGGAGCATGAGTGGAGCGAGGGTGCCGGGATACTGACATGGGTGCGATATGCGCCTGCCTGCCTCGTGTGAGCCCTGTATGCGCCCCCGTCCTGGCGAGAAAACTGCCCTGGCGGTGGGAAGTGGCCAGGACATGACCCACCGCATTCGCCCAAGGTTGTGGAAGGCAGGTCGGTCGCTGTGTTGTTGCGTCTGCCCACGTCGGTGTCCGAAACGCAGGAGTGCCTGGCCGAGGGGGCCGTGCCGATCGGCGGGGCCACCCTGGTGTGGGCCACGTGGCAGCGGGACGGGTTTCCCGAGCTGTCGGTGTCCCTGCGTGAGCTGCCGGAGGCCAACATCCTCGGCCGGGAGTCCGTGGGTGCCGCCGTGGCCCTGCACCGCATCGACGACCGGGTGCCGGACGTGCTGCGCCTCGCGGCCGGCTCGGTCGGCACCGGGGCCGTACGGAGGACGGCGACGGTCGGCGGCAACATCGTCGGCAGCACGCTGCGCTGCCTGCTCCCCGCCGCACTCGTCCTCGACGCCCGGGCGACGGTCCTGGAAACCGACGGCGTCCGCGAGACGGACCTGGCCGAACTGGTGGCCAAGCGCCCCCTCCTGCTCAGCCTGCGCTGGCGCGTGCCGATCGCCAGCGCGTACCGCAAGCTGGCCGGCGAGGCAGGTGGCTCGCCGCCCCTCGTCGTCGCCTCGGCGGTGCACGCGGAGGACGACGGCGAGCGCCTGCGGGTGGCCGTACGCGACGGCTATGACGTGCTCAGCGGCAGCACCACGTGTGACACCGACGCCGGGGAGATCCTGCGCGTGCTGCGTACGACGGCCCTCGGCGACCTGCCGGCCGCCGCGTGGGACGTCGTAAGGGCACAGGTCACCGGCCTCCTGGACGGTCCCGGTACGAACTGAGGGGATGACCGGCTGAAGAAGAAGCCCGCCGCCATGCCGCGGCGGGCTTCTGCGTGCGGTGTGCAGTGCCGAGATGTCATCTGTGTCACTTCCTCGGGCCTGGCAGCAACGCGCGGTGCTCGCGATACGTCCTCGGAGGTGCTCCACGTCCTTGGAGGTGTCCGTTGGTGCATCTGTCCCGCTGTGGGTTCCTCCGTCGAGCACACGTCAACGCGGTTTTCCATCGACCTACCGGGGGACATGCTCATGAGCCTGACCGGGACACCGTTCTTCGTCCTGCTGATCGTGGCCACCGCGGTGTGCGTGGCCGGCACCCTGGTGCTCTGGTCACGGCTCAGAGGTCCTCATACGCTGCGCTGGCTGCTACGGCTCGTCATGATCGGCTTGTGCCAGCTCACCGCGATCTCGGTGGTCGCGACGTGGATCAACAACGACTACGGCCTGTACGCCTCCTGGGACGACCTGCTGGGCAAGGACAACGGGGCCGCCGTCGCCATGCCCGGCCCCCCGGCCGACCGTGCGAAGTTCACCCACGGTGACGCAGGGCTGCTGGACACCTACTTCCGCGGCAAGCACTCACAGCTGTCCGGACAGGTCATCGTGTGGACGCCGCCGCAGTACAACCAGCCCCGGTACCGCCACACGCGCTTCCCGGTCGTGCTGCTGCTGCACGGAGTACCGGGCAGCCCCTCGTCCTGGCTGGAACACGGCGGCATGCCCGACGACTTCCAGAAGCTGATGAACGCGGGCACCTCGCACCCCTTCATCCTGGCCATGCCGGTGGTCGACCCGGGCGGCGTCGACACCGACTGCACCGATCAGCCCAACCGGAAGGTCGCCACCTGGATGGCACATGACGTGCCGGAACTGATCAGCCACACGTTCCGCACGCTGCCCGGCCCCAAGGGCTGGGGCGTCATGGGCTTCTCCACCGGAGGCTTCTGCGCCGCGCGGCTCCCGCTGGCCTATCCGAAGGTCTTCGGCGTCGGCGCCGCACTGGATCCCGACCCGCTGACCGGCGACACGGGCGTGATCGACAACCCGGTGTCACGCGAGCGCACCAGCCCCACGTACATGGTGAAGCACACCACCGCGTCGGTGAGCCTGTTCCTGGCCACATCGGCCGAGGACCGGCTCAGCCCGCCGCACTACATCGACCAGTTCGCGAAGGCCGCAGCCGCCACCCGGGTCCAGACCCAGACCATGGTGCTGCCCGACGGCGGCCACAACTACAACACCTGGACGCGGCTGTACCCGGCCGCCTTCAGCTTCCTCAGCCGCCACACCACCGCGCCGAAGGGATGACCGAGCAGGGATGGCCGTACAGCCCGGCGCCGCGGACGGCGTTCAGGCCAGGGTGACCCGCATGCCGCCCTCGGCCAGGACCTTCAGGACCCCGGCGAACTCGTCGTAGGGCTCGCCGTCCGCCGTCAGCGTCCGGGACAGGTGCTCGCGCGCGGTCGCGGCGTCCCGCCAGAGCAGGGTGGCCGGGGCGGTGTAGCCGAAGGCGCCGCCCAGGCAGTCGTCGAGGGCGGCCGGACAGCCGCCGAAGTAGCCACCGGGGCCGTTCACCGCCTCACCGAGCGCCAGGTACAGGCCCGGTTCATCGGTGATGTGCCTTCCGTCGAGGACGTAGGCGTGACCAGCCGGCCGGTCACGGCGGACACGCTGGCCCGGCCGCCCACGGACGAGATCGAGCCAGACGTCGCGGTCCCGGGTGCCGAGGCCGGCCCACTCGCCCGGGGTGTCCGGCGGTCCGGCGAGCCACCGTTCCCAGACGGCCCGCGCGTGTTCGGGAACGGGCGTGACGAGCTCCCCGTCGAGTTCGAGGTCGATCAGATCCGTTCCGGGAGCGGACGGGCGCCACGCGCTGACTCTGGCCCACAGCAGCCGTTCGACGAGCGGCTCCCCCTGGTCGTCGTAGATCTCGAGGGCGGCTTGCTCGAGGTCCAGCGCCCGTCGGGTGCCCTTCGCCAGTGCCGCGAGCAGCTCTGCTCCCGGGGCGAGCCCGCGCAGGACGAGTGGCCGCGGCGCCCGGCCGGACGGCACGATGCGGACGAACTCTCGGCAGGAGCCCAGCCGGCCCCGCCCGTCATGCACACGCACGGGACCCCGGTACGCCTCGGGTGGGCCTTCGTAGTCGTCCAGGCCGGTGAGTACGAGGCTGTCCGTGCCGGAGAGCCGCCCATGGCTCTCGCCGTCTTGCAGGAGCCACGGCCCGAGCGCCTCGTCGTCCGGCACGAGCCACACCCGGCTGCCGATCCAGCCGAGCGCCTCGGCGCCGTCCGGTACCCAGCCGAACAGTTCGTAGATCCCGCGCCGGGGCTCCCCGAAGAGCCCGTCCACCGCGTCGCACACGCCCCAGACGTGACCGCTCTCCGGCTCCCTCAGCGTGTACCGCCCGCGCCGCCTCCCGACCTCCCGCACGACGGGAATCATGCCCGGACCGGGCCTCCACGGCGAACCGATTTCCGGCGTCGGAGCCCCCGGCCGGACCCCCGCGGCGAATGACCGTTCCCGGTGCACGGTGTGGGCAACACACGTGCACGGTCACGCGCCGTGGCTGTGTCAGTGGTGCCTGCGAAGCTGATCCGTATGGACAGCGACGACGAGCAGCTGCTGCGCGGCCGGGTCTACGGCCAGGACTACGACCAGCCGGGCCCGCGGACGGGACAGCGTTACGTGGAACTGGTCGGTGGCCCCCTGGACGGGCTGCTGTTGGACGTCACCGGCCGGACGCGGGACGAGATCGGCAACGGTGTCTCCCTCGCCACCGAGCTGGGGCAGTTCGGTGCCGGCGGCCGGGCGATATACACCCCGCGCCCCGACGACCCGGGCCGCTTCGACTGGGTCGGCGACGCGCCATGAAGGGCATCGACACCGGGGGCCTCTCCTGCGTCCCTGTACGACAGTTACCCGGCGCGCGCCGGGTCACCGTATGGGCGACACCGCCCGGTGCACGAAGGCCGGCGGCAGATTGGGCCACACCACGGGGCCGCGGTCCACCGCGTGGAAACGGTCCCGCAGGTCCGCGGCGAGCCGACGGCCGGGCGGGGTCCACGCGGCGTGCAGATAGGCGAAGGTGGTGAACCGGCCGCCCGGCGCCAGTGCGCGCACGACCGCGTCCAGCGTCCGCCGCCGTTCGGCCGACGGCATCACGGTCCACGGAAGCCCGGACACCACCGCGTCCACCGGCCCGCCGGCAGCCTCGGCCAGTTCGGCCGCGGCACCGTGCACCACGGTGAGCCGGCCGTCCCGGCGGGTCGCCGCGAGCTGCTCGGCCAGGCGCGGGTTGAGTTCGATGGCGACGAGCCGGGCGTCCGGCGCCAACAGGCCGAGCACGGCGTCGGTGAACACGCCGGTGCCCGGGCCGAGTTCGACGACGAGCTTCGCCTCCTCGAGCCCGATGTGCTGGGTCATGGCCCGGGCCAGCCGGCGCGAGCTGGCGGCGACCGCGCCCGTCATGAGGGGGCGCCTGAGGAACTGAGTGGTGAGTGACAGTGACACAGCCGACATGCTGGGCAGCGGCTTTGTGGCCTCGCGTCGTATCCCCGGCCTGCCCGTGTGATCCTCGGGGCCCGTCCGGGTACTGCTCCGGTCCCTCTCGGGTAGTCCTCCGGTCCCGCCCGCGTAGCCCTGTGGGAGGACCCCGGTGACGACCCCGGGACGACGACCGGCAGGTCTCCGGCGTCGTAGCGTGAACCGGTGCTTCGCCTGATCCAGACCCTGCCGCGCTGGCGGCTGCGCCACCCTTGGCTGACCGACGCCGTGCTCGTCGCCTTCGTCGCCGTGCCCCCGGTGATCGGCGAACGCCCCGGCTGGCGGCCGGTGTGGGTGCAGGTCGTGGTGTACGCCGCCTTCGTGCTGCCCCTGCTGGTGCGGCGCCGTCGGCCGGTGCTGGCCGCCGCGGTCGTCACGGCCGCTTTCTGGGCGCAGTATCTGTGGCATGTGTGGGGCCAGGAGCCGGGACGCGGGGTCATCGCGCTGGCCGCGGTCTTCTACACCCTGGTGGTGCGGGGGCTGCGCCGGCAGGCGGCCCTCTGCGCGGTGTGCGCCGCGTCGTGTGTCCTGCTGTGGATGCCGGACTGGCTGACGGCATCGGCCGCGCGGGGCCGCGACGTGTGGTTCATCCCGGTCTCCGTGGTGTTCTGGCTCGCCGTGTCGTGGGTGTTCGGCGCGTACGTCCGGGCCCGCCGCGCCTACCTGGGCGAGTTCGCCCGGCGCGCCGAACTGGCCGAGTCGACACGGCTGGCGCAGGCCCGTGCCGCCGTCGCCGAGGAACGGGCCCGTATCGCCCGTGACATCCACGACGTCCTCGCGCACGGGGTGACGGTGATGGTCCTCAACGCCGAGGGCGCGCGGCTGGCCGGTGCCGGCGACCCCACCGCAGCCGACCGGGCTCTCGCCGTGATCGGCGCCGCCGGGCGGGACGCGCTCGGTGAACTCCGCCGCCTGCTGGACGTGTTGCGCGACGAGGAAGCGGCCGCGCACACCCTGGACGACCTCGCCCCGCTCGTCGCCCGCTGTCCCACCGAGGCCACCCTCGAACTGTGCGGCGGGCACGCCGAGTTGCCGGACGAGGTGGTCGAGGAGACGTACCGGATCGTGCAGGAGGCGCTGACCAACGTGGCCAAGCACGCCCCGCCGGACGCGCGGGCCCGGGTCCGCGTCGACCTCGGCGAGCCGGGACCGGACCGCCGGATCCACGTCCGCGTCGACAACACGGCCGGTAGCACCGCCGTCGCCAGCCGTCCCGCACCGCCCTCCGCCGGACGCGGCCTGACCGGCATGCGGGAGCGGGCCGCCCGGTACGGCGGCACCGTCGAGGCCGGCCCGACGCGCGGCGGCGGCTGGCGCGTGGCCGCTACCCTGCGGCCCCGGCCGGTCCCGGCGATGACAGGGTGAGCGCCCCGGCCCGGATCCTGCTCTGCGACGACCAGGAACTGATCCGGATGGGACTGCGCATGGTCATCGACAGCCAGCCCGATCTGACGGTCGTCGGCGAGGCGGAAGACGGGCGGACGGCGCTGGAGCGCAGTGCCGAACTCCGCCCCGACCTGGTCCTGATGGACGTCCGCATGCCCGGCGTGGACGGCCTCGCCGCCACCCGCCGGCTGTGCGCCGACCCGGCCGCGCCCAAGGTGCTGGTGGTGACGACGTTCGATCTCGACGAGTACGCGTACGGTGCCCTGCGCGCCGGGGCCAGCGGCTTCCTGGTGAAGGACGCGCTCGGCGAGGAGATCCTGGTGACCGTCCGTGCGGTCCTGCGCGGCGACGTGATGATGGCGCCCTCGGTGATCCGCCGCATGGTGGAGCGCTTCGTGCTGCCGGAGAGCTCCGCCGCCGACACCGATCGCCTCGGCCTGCTGACGGACCGGGAACGGGAGGTGCTCACGCTGGTGGCGTGCGGCCTGAGCAATCGGGAGATCGCCGGTCGGCTGTATCTCGGCGAGACGACGGTCAAGACCCATCTCGGCCGGATCCTGGGCAAGTTGGACCTCCGGGACCGCGTGCATGCCGTGATCTTCGCCTACGAGAGCGGGCTGGTCCGCGTCGGTGCCTGACGGGTCACGAGGGACTCCAGCGCACGGGCGGCGGGCGAGCCGGGGTCGGCCGTGATCAGGACCACCTCCTGGTCGTCCTCCGGCACCAGCAGCACATCGCAGTTCAGCCGCAGCCTGCCGAGGTCCGGATGGTTCAGGGTCTTGGTGCGGTGGCCCGGCGCGTGCACCGGATGGGCCTGCCAGATCTCCCGGAACTCCTCGCTCCCGGCGCGCAACTCATCCAGCAGAAGGGTGAGTTGGGGATCCTGCGGGTAGCGGTCGGCGGCCCGGCGCAGCCGCGCCACCGCGATGTGTCCGAACTCCGGTGTGCCGGACGTCTCGTACGTCCGCCCCTCACCGAGGAAGCGCCGCCGCGCCAGGTTGGTCGTGTGCCGCGTCAGGTCGTCGCCGAGCAGGGCCCGGGCCGCCGGGTTCCAGGCGACCAGACCGTAGGTGGCGTCGGTCACGATCGCCGCGGTTCCGGGCAGCCGCTCAAGCATCCGCGCCACCTGCGGGCGCACGCGTCGTACGGGCCGAGCGGCGGGCGGGGCGGCCGAGCCGGCGAGCCGGAAGAGGTGACTGCGTTCGGCCGGGGCGAGGCGCAGTGCGGCGGCGAGCGCGTCCAGGACGCGGGGTGAGGGGCGGGGGCCGCGGGCCTGTTCGAGCCGGACGTAGTAGTCGACCGACACATGGGCCAGCTCCGCGACCTCCTCCCGGCGCAGACCGGGCGTTCGGCGCGGGGCGTCCTCCGGCAGGCCGACCTCCCGCGCGCTGAGCCCCGCCCGGCGTTCCCGCAGGAAGCGGGCCAGTTCCTGCCTCGCCATGCCGCTGCCTCCTCGTCCTGCCTGGTACAGGTGATCCCTGGCAGGACGGCGCCGGCCGGGGAACCGTGGCTGGCATGAACGATCGCACAGCACTCGTCACCGGTGCCAACAAGGGCATCGGCCACCACATCGCCCGTCTGCTCACCGCGGAGGGCTTCACCGTGTACGTCGGTTCCCGTGACGCCGGACGCGGGGAGGCCGCGGCGGCGGAGATCGGCGCCGGCGCCCGCCCGCTGCTCCTCGACGTCACCGACGCGGACGGCATCGCGCGCGCCGCGGCCCGCGTCGGCCGCCTGGACGTGCTGGTCAACAACGCCGGCATCGCCGTCACGCTCGACCCGCCCGCCGAGGCCACCCTGGCGGACTTCCGCCAGACCTACGAGACGAATGTCTTCGGTGTCGTCGCCGTCACCAACGCCTTCCTGCCCGCCCTGCGCCGCTCGGCCCGCCCCCGCATCGTGAACGTCTCCAGCGGCACCGCTTCCCTCACCTGGAGCACCGGCCCCAACCCGCAGTTCACCCCGGGCAACGGTTACGGCGCCGCCTACCGCTCCGCCAAGTCCGCCCTCAACGCGCTCACCGTCTTCTACGCCCAGACGCTCGGCGAGCCCTTCAAGGTGAACGCGCTCGCCCCCGGCGCGCGGGCCACCGATCTCAACCCCCGGGCCAGGGCCCGGGGCGGCGACCCGGAAGAGGGTGCGCGCGGGGCCGTACGACTGGCACTGCTACCGGATGACGGCCCGTCAGGCGGCTTCTTCTCCTGGGACGGGACGCCGGTGCCCTGGTGAACCCGTGCGGTCCGGTGCGCGAGGGGAGGGTCCGTTGACACCACTCCGGGTGTAGTACTACAGTCAAACCACTTCCTCAAAAGTACTACGCTTGGAGTTATCGAGTTGCGAAAGCTCGTGTACTACGTCGCCGTCTCGCTCGATGGCCGCATCGCCGGTCCCGGTGGCGAGTTCGACTTCTTCCCCGGTGGCGACGAACAGCAGTCCGCCGCCTACTCGACCTGGACCAACACGCTGTTCCCCGAGACGGTCCCGACGGCCTACCGCGCCGCGGTCGGCCTGACGGACGCGCCCAACCGGCACTTCGACACCGTCGTCATGGGCCTCGGCACCTACCGTCCCGCCCTCGACGCGGGGATCACCAGTCCGTACGCGCACCTGCGTCAGTACGTGGTGTCCAGCACCCTCAAGCCCGACACGGACCCGGCCGTGACCGTCGTCCCGGGCGACCCGCTCACCCTCGTCCGCGAGCTGAAGCGGGAGGACGCGGGACTGAACGTCTGGCTGTGCGGCGGCGGCAAGCTCGCCGGTGCCCTGCTGCCCGAGATCGACGAACTGGTCGTCAAGAACTACCCCGTCGTCGCCGGCGCCGGGATCCCGGCCTTCGACGGCGCCTTCGACCCCACCGTCTTCGACGTCGCCGAGCGCACCGCCTTCCCCAACGGTGTCACCCTCACCCGCCTCACCCGTCGCTAGCCCCTGGATGTCGGCGCCGCTGCCGGCTGCCGGCCTCGCCGAAATGAGGATGATCAGAGTCCGCTCCGACACCTAGTCTGCCCTGCGTGAACGCACCTGTGTATCCCCCCAAGCCCGTGCCCGGCGACCGTATGGCGATCCTCTCGCCCTCGTCCGGACTGCCGGAAGTCCTCCCCCTGCCCTACGAGTTGGGGCTCAAGCGACTACGTGAGGATTTCGGCCTCGAACCGGTGGAATACCCCACGACCCGCAAAATGAGCTCCACACCCGAGGAGCGTGCCGCCGACATCCACGCGGCCTTCTCCGATCCGACCATCAAGGCAGTGATGGCCACGATCGGCGGCGACGACCAGATCACCGTGCTTCCGTATCTGGACCGTGAGTTGATCCGCGCCAACCCCAAGCCCTTCTTCGGCTACAGCGACAACACCAATCTGCTGCTCTTCCTGCGCAATCTGGGCATGGTCGCCTACCACGGCGGCTGCCTGATGACCGAGATCGGGCGCCCGTACGCACTGCACCCCGCGACCGCGGACTCGGTGCGCGCGGCCCTGTTCACCTCGGGCCCGTACGAACTCCGCCCTGCCGAGCGCTACCGCGACACGGACCGCGACTGGGCCGATCCGGCCACGTTCGACAGGGAACCGGACACCCAGCCCGCCGACGGCTGGATCTGGCACCAGCCCGACCGGCTTGTCGAGGGCCGTGCCTGGGGCGGCAATCTGGAGATTCTCTCGTGGCTGCTGATGGCCGACCGTGAGATCGCACGCGACCCCGCGGCGTACGAGGGCGGCGTGCTGTTCCTGGAGACGTCGGAGGAGCTGCCGAGCGCGGACGAGGTCTTCCGTATCCTGCGCAACATGGGGGAGCGGGGCCTGCTGGCACGCTTCCCGGCCCTGTTGATGGGGCGCGCCAAAGCGTGGTCCTTCCAGCGGCCGAACGCCACGGACGACAAGCGGCGCTACGCCACTGAGCAGCGTGAAGCGGTGCTCCGCGCGCTGGCGGCGTACGCCCCGCACACCATGGCGGTCTTCGACGTCGACCTCGGGCACACCGATCCCCAGCTGGTGATCCCCTATGGTGGCTGGATCAGCGTGGACGGCCCGGCGCGACGGATCACGGTGACGTACTGAGGGAGGCGCCGATGAGTTTCCGCGGCCCGGAGAGTCTCACCCGCGTCACCGACAACACAGGGAGGAACACGTGACTCAGCTGCTGAGGGTCCAGAACTTCAACGTCTCCAGTGACGGCATCGGCGCCGGCGAGGACCAGACCTTCGAAAGACCGTTCGGCCACGTCGAGCCCGAGAAGCTGTTCGCCTGGGCCGGTGCCACGGCGAGCTGGCCGATGCGTACCGACCCCGGGGGGAGTCGTGGGCTCGACGACTACCTCACGCGGGACTACGCCCGCAACATCGGTGCCGAGATCATGGGCCGCAACAAGTTCGGGCCCCAGCGCGGACCCTGGCAGGACCATGAGTGGCGCGGGTGGTGGGGTGACGAACCCCCGTTCCGCACCCCGGTGTTCGTCATGACCCACCACACGCGTCCGTCGTTCACTCTCTCCGACACCACCTTCCACTTCGTCGACGGCGACCCGGCCTCGGTGCTCGAGCAGGCACGGGAGGCGGCGCAGGGCAAGGACGTCCGACTCGGCGGCGGAGCCACCACGATCCGGGAGTTCCTCGACGCCGACCTGGTCGACACCCTGCACGTGGCGGTCTCGCCGGTGAAGCTCGGGTCCGGAGTACGGCTCTGGGAGTCGCCCGACGAACTGCTCGACCGGTTCCACCTGGAGGTCGTGCCGAGCCCGAGCGGAGTGACGCACCACCTGTTCTGGCGAAAGTGATCCAGGGAGATCCCCCAAGAGATCGGAAACAGTGACAGTTGATGGACGGCAACTGTCACGTTGCTGCACGATGACGCAGAGACAGCTCACCGGCAGGAAGGGAGTTGCCTGTTTGTCCTCCTCCGCGTTCCGTGCCGTTCCGGCCTCCGCCGATGTCGTGATCATCGGTGGCGGGGTGATGGGTGCGAGCACCGCGTTCCACCTCGCCGAGGCCGGGGTGAAGGACATCGTCGTCGTCGAACGCGGCGACCTCGGCTGCGGCAGCTCGGGCAAGCCGATCGGCGGGGTACGCGCCCAGTTCTCCGACCCGCTCAACATCGAGCTGGGCCGGCGCAGCCTGCGTGCCTTCCGGGACTTCCGCCACCGGCCCGGCGCCGACATCGGGCTCGACACCGTCGGCTACCTCTTCCTGCTCGACAGCGACGAGCAGGCGAGGGACTTCGAGACCGGCGTCGGCCTCCAGAACAGCCTCGACGTGCCGAGCCGCATGATCAGCCCCGAGGAGGCCCGGCACCTGTGCCCGTACGTCAGCACCGAGGGCCTCGTGGCCGCCGCGTACTCCCCGGCCGACGGCCACGCCCGCCCCGCACTGGTCGTCCAGGGCTATGCGCGGGCGGCGGCCCGGGCCGGCGTCACCCTCGCCACCCACACCGCCGTCCGCGGCATCGACACCGCCGGAGACCGCATCGTCGGCGTGCACACCAGCCAGGGCCGCATCGCGTGCTCCACCGTCATCTGCACGGCAGGAGCCTGGTCGGCGCGGATCGGCGACATGGCGGGCGTCGATCTCCCGGTGCGGCCGGTGAAGCGACAGCTGGCGTTCACCGCGCCGCTCACCCCGCCCGCCCCACGCATCCCGTTCACCATCGACTTCTCCTCGACGGCCTACTTCCACAACAGCGACGACGGCCTGCTGCTCGGGCTCGCGGACCCCGACCAGGAGGACGGCTTCGACACCACCTGGACCCCGCACTGGCTGGAACTGTTCCGTACCGTCGCCCGCCGCCGCGCCCCGGCCCTGGCCGAGCTGAGGACCGCCGGCGGCTGGGCGGGCCTGTACGAGGTCACGCCGGACCACAACGCGCTGATCGGCCGCTCCCGAGAACTGCCCGGCTTCCTCTACGCCACCGGCTTCTCCGGTCACGGCTTCCTGCAGGCGCCCGCGGTCGGCGAAGTCATGCGCGACCTGTACCTGGACCGCGAACCGTCCACCGACGTCTCCCCGCTCAGCGCCGACCGGTTCCGCCACGGAGCCGACACCCGCCCCGAAGCCCACGTGGTGTGAGGACCGACGGCTCACGCGGTGTGAACCCCGACCGAAAGGCCGAACCATGTCGACGATCAGCCAGTGGCGGCTGCGGGCCGCGTTCGCGGCGCGGCTGTCGCAGATGTACGGGCAGGAGGTTCCCGCCTACACCACGCTCGTGGACGTCGCGCGGGAGGTCAACGAGGACGTCCTGCGCACGCGGGGAGCCGACGCCGAACGCCTCGGATCCATCAGCCGGGTGACCGCCGAACGGCACGGCGCCATCCGCGTCGGCACACCAGGCGAACTGCGGCAGGTCGCCCGCGTCTTCGCCGCTCTCGGCATGCACCCCGTCGGCTTCTACGACCTGAGGGAGGCCGCCGCCAGCGCCGTACCCGTCATCTCCACCGCCTTCCGGCCCGTCGACGGCGGCGAACTGGCACGCAACCCCTTCCGGGTGTTCACCTCCATGCTCACCCCCGCCGACCCCCGTTTCTTCGACGCCGACCTGCGCTCGCGCCTGGAGGCCTTCCTCGCGGGCCGTGAACTCTTTCCCCCCGAACTGCTCGCGCTGGCCGACCGCGCCGCCGCCGAGAGCGGACTGCCCGAGGACGAGGCGGAGCGGTTCCTTCAACTGGCGGTCGAGGTCTTCGAGTTGTCGGCCGAACCGGTGGACAGGGCGTGGTACGAAACCCTGGAGAAGGTCTCCGCCGTCGCCGCGGACATCGGTGGTGTCCGCAGCACACACATCAACCATCTCACCCCGCGCGTCCTCGACATCGACGAGCTGTACCGCCGCATGACGGACCGCGGCATCGAGATGATCGACACCATCCAGGGCCCGCCGGCCTGGAAGGGGCCCGACGTCCTGCTGCGGCAGACCTCCTTCCGCGCCCTGGCCGAACCCCGCGCCATGCGCACCCCCGACGGCAGCGTCGTCAGCGGCACCCTGCGGGTCCGTTTCGGCGAGGTCGAAGCCCGCGGCATCGCCCTCACCCGCCAGGGCCGTGCCCTGTACGACGAACTGCTGGGTCGCGTCGACGAGTTGGCCACCCTGAATCCCACGGAATCGCGCGGCGACCTCGCACGCGAGGTGTGGGAGCGGCACATGCCCGGCAGCGAGGAGGAACTCGCCGCCGGGGGACTGGCCTTCTTCACCTACCGGGTCACCGACGACCGCCCGCGCGACGGCAGCAGGCCGCCCACCACCATCGGTGACCTGGTGCGGCAGGGCTGGGTACGCGCCGAGCCCGTCGTCTACGAGGACTTCCTGCCCCGTTCCGCCGCGGGCATCTTCCAGTCCAACCTCAGCGGGGAGGGCATCCGCGACAACGACCAGCAGGGAGCCGCGTACGACGCCGCCTGGCTCTCCGGCGCCATCGGCCGCGACGTCCTCGACCCCTTCGCCCGCTACGAGGAGCAGCGGAACCGCTCCCTCGCACACGTCGCCCGCGAGCTGGACCTCCCCGACATCCTCGGCTGACCCCTCACCCCCCTCAAGGACCCCCATGACCAGCACCGCACTGCCCACCACGGACGAACTGCGCACCCGCGCCCGTGCCGCCCTCGGGCACATCGGCGTCGGCGTGCCCGCAGGGGACGACCTCCACGCCCGCTCGCCCCTGACCGGCGAGCGGCTCTTCGGACTGACGGCCGCGACCGACGCCGACACGGAGGAGGCCGTCGCCGCCGCCCGTACGGCCTTCCTCACCTGGCGCGTCACACCCGCGCCCCGCCGTGGCGAACTCGTCCGCCGTCTCGGCGAGTTGCTGCGCGAGCACAAGAGCGACCTGGCCGACCTCGTCACCATCGAGGCGGGCAAGATCCGCTCCGAGGCGCTCGGCGAGATCCAGGAGATGATCGACATCTGCGACTTCGCCGTAGGCCTGTCCCGCCAGCTCTACGGCCGCACGATCGCCTCCGAACGCCCCGGCCACCGCCTCGCCGAGACCTGGCACCCCCTGGGCGTGGTCGGCGTCATCTCCGCCTTCAACTTCCCCGCCGCGGTGTGGTCATGGAACACCGCCATCGCTCTCGTCTGCGGCGACACCGTGGTCTGGAAGCCCTCGGAACTCACCCCGCTGACCTCCCTGGCCTGCGACCACCTGCTCGCCCGCGCGGCCGCCGAGGCCGGCGCCCCGCGTGATGTCCACCGCCTGCTCCTCGGCGACCGCGCGGTCGGCGAGAAGCTCGTGGACGACCCCCGCGTCGCCCTCGTCAGCGCCACCGGCTCCACCCGCATGGGTCGCGAGGTCGGCCCCCGCGTCGCCGCCCGCTTCGGCCGCAGCCTGCTGGAACTCGGCGGCAACAACGCCGCGATCGTCGCCCCGTCCGCCGACCTCGACCTCGCCGTCCCGGCCATCGTCTTCGCCGCGGCCGGCACCGCGGGCCAGCGCTGTACGACACTGCGCCGCCTCATCGTCCACCGCGACATCGCCGACACCCTCACCGAGCGGCTGACCTCCGCCTACACCAGACTTCCGATCGGCAACCCGCTCGACGACACCACGCTCGTCGGCCCGCTCATCTCCACCACGGCCCTCGACGCCATGCACCACGCCCTCACCCGGGTGCAGGCCCAGGGCGGCAAGATCTTGGCGGGCGGAAACCGGCGCCTGGCCGAGGCGGCACCCGCGGCGGCCTACACCGAACCGGTCCTCGTCCGCGTCGACGAACAGACCGACGTCGTACGGGAGGAGACCTTCGCACCGATCCTGTACGTCCTCACCTACGACACCCTCGACGAGGCGATCGCGCTCCACAACGACGTCCCGCAGGGACTGTCGTCCAGCATCTTCACCCGCGACCAGCGGGAAGCCGAGATCTTCCTGTCGGTCGCCGGCTCGGACTGCGGCATCGCCAACGTCAACATCGGCACCTCCGGAGCCGAGATCGGCGGCGCCTTCGGGGGAGAGAAGGACACCGGTGGCGGCCGCGAGTCCGGCTCCGACGCCTGGAAGTCCTACATGCGCTCGGCCACCAACACCGTCAACTACTCCAGCGAACTGCCTCTCGCCCAGGGGGTCAGCTTCCTCTGACCGGGCGCCGGGCGAGGCGGATAGCCTGCGGCCATGACCGATCCTGCCCGGCTCCCGCTGCTCTTCCTGGACGTCGACGGAACGCTCCTGCCCTACGGCGGGGCGCGGCTCCCCTCGACCCGTGAAGGATGGGACGCTTGGCAGGACGTGTCGAATCCTCAGCTGGCGACGATCGACCTCGGCCACGGCCCCGGGCAGCTCACTCGCCTACGGATGCGCCGATTTCCTCGGCGGCCCGGGCGCCCGTAAGGCCCATGTGCTGCGCACCGTGATGGTCGCCGCTCCGGCCGGCCTCGCCGTCGAACTGCTTCTCTGGCCCGTGCTCGGCGCCTCGTTCAGTGGCGCGCCCCTCGGCTGGGGTGCCGCGTCCGGGGCCGCCTCGGCCGCCGCGTTCGCCCTGCTCCACCGCACCCTGGCGATCGGCCCGATGAACGTGCTCTCGCCCGTCACCGCGCTGGTCTCCGCCGCCCTGCCCGTCGGCGTCGCCCTGCTCCACGGCGAGCACCTGGGCGCCGCCGGGCTGGTGGGGCTGCCGCTCGCGCTGGTGGCGGTCGTGCAGGTCGGCGCCGGACATGGTGCGGGAGTCGCACGTCCCTCGCGTACGGCACTGCTGCTGGCCTTCGGCGCGGGTACCGCGATCGCCCTTCAGCTGATCTTCCTGCACCAGGCGCCCTCCGACAGCGGGGTGGCTCCGCTGATCACGGGCCGGGCGGTCTCCTCGGCCGTCACCCTGGCCGCAGCGGGGCAGATGCACCGCAGGCTGGGTGCCGAGCGGCCCGCGTACGCCATGTCGGCCGCCGCGAGTGTGCTGGACTCCCTGGCGAACCTGCTGTTCCTGCTCGCCGCCCGCAACGGGGACCTCACCGTCGTCGCCGTGATCACCGCCCTCTACCCGGCCGGCGCGGTCCTGCTCGCCCGCGGTGTCCTCGCCGAACGCGTCCACCGCGGCCGGCTGATCGGCCTGGGCACAGCCGCGGTCGCCGTCAGCCTGCTCGCCCTGACCTGAGGCCGGTCAGCGGGAGATCTTCCTGTGGAAGCACACCCGGTCCTGGCCGGGACCGTCATAGTCCGTGTGAACGGGCAGACCGTCGACCTCGCGGTCCCCGGTCTCCGGGGTGAATCCCATGGCGCGGTGAAAGGCGATGGAGCCTGTGTTCGCCGGCGAGGTGATCGCGCGCACGTCTGTGCGCCCCGCTTCGGCGGCACGCTGGAAGAACGCCGTGTAGAGATCGCGGGCTATGCCGTGTCCGCGCAGTTCGGGGTCCACTCCCACGAAGTGGATGTACGCCTCGGTGTCGTTGTCGGCGGAGTGGAAACCGACAAGAAACGCCCTGATGTCTGTTCCGTCTTCCAGGACCAGGCTGGTGGCCGAGAAGAACTGCAGGAACAGTCTGGGCAGCAGCAAGGACAGCTCGCGGGCCTGCTGGGGGGTGCGTGAGTCCGCCCACCACCGTTGCACGCATCCGACGATCGTCGCGTGATCGGAGACGCGGGCCTGACGCAGGGTGCGCATGTCGTTCCTCTCGGTCGGTCCATGACATCCCAAGCATGATGCCGCTGCTGAACGATCTGGTTCGTTTGACCGGTGCGATGGGTCGTGTCAGGCTGGAGCGAACCATCTAGTTCGTTCGATTGGAAGGGTGCCGTGTCCCGCACCGTTGTGTCAGCACCACCCGCCCAGGCGGAGCTGAGCGGCAGACTGCCCCTGGTGATGGCGCTGGCCTGCGGTGTCGCCGTGGCCAACGTCTACTTCCCGCAGGCGATCACGCCGTTGGTCGCCCACGACTTCGGTATCGGGCAGAACGCGGCCGCCGTGCTGGCCACCGTCACCCAGCTCGGCTACGCCGCCGGGATCTTTCTGCTGGTGCCCCTCGGCGACCGGCTGCCGCGCCGTCCGCTCGTCACGCTGCTGCTGTCCGTGACCGCCCTGGCCCTGCTCAGCGCCGGCCTCGCCCCGGCCATCGGTCCGCTGCTCGCCGCGGTCGCGGCGGTCGGTGTGGCCACCGTGGTGCCGCAGATCCTGCTGCCCATGGCCGCGGGCATGGCCGGGCCCGAGCGCCGGGGCGCTGTCACCGGCACCCTTCAGGCCGGACTGATCGGTGGGATTCTGCTGGCCCGCACCTTTGGCGGCGTACTGGGCGAGCACCTCGGCTGGCGTGCCCCGTACCTGGTGGCGGCCGTGCTCACCGGCATCCTGGGCCTCGCTCTCGGCTTCGCCCTGCCGCGCGGTGCCCCAGCCGTGCGCGACCGCTATCCCACCCTGCTCGCCGACACGCTTCGGTTGCTTCTCCATGAGCCTCGGCTGCGGCGGTCGGTCTCCTTCCAGGTCACCGTCTTCGGCGCCTTCAGCGCGGCCTGGACCGCGGTCGCCCTGCTGATCACGGGGCCCCGATACGGCATGGGAACCCAGGCCGTAGGACTGCTCGCGTTGATCGGCGCGGCCAGCATGTTCCTGGCCCCCGCGGCCGGACGCTGGGTCGACCGATACGGCGCCGACCGGGTCAACCTGTGGTGCATTCTGCTCGCCCTCGTCTCCGGCGCTCTCCTCCTCACCGGCCTCACGGGCGGCCCGGCCGGCATCGTCGGCCTCGCCGCGGGACTGCTCCTGATCGACGTGGCGGTGCAGTGCGGCCAGGTGGCCAACCAGGCCCGCATCTTCGCCTTGCGCCCCGAGGCCCGCAGTCGGCTCAACACCGGCTACATGACCTGTGGCTTCGTCGGTGCCGGCGCCGGCTCCTGGCTGGGGACGCGCGCCTACACCCAACTGGGCTGGGGCGCCGTCTGCGCCTTGGTCGCCCTGGCCGCGCTCCTCGCCCTCGGCGCGTACCTGTCCGGCCCGGCGCACGGAAAGGAATGAGCCACGCCCGGGTGCCGCGGAGCGCAAGCGTCCGATGATGGCGCAGTGAGGACACAGAACGGCGAGTCGGTTCTGGCCCGGATCGTGCGGATCTTCGAGGCGTTCACGCCGGAGGAGCCGGCCCTGACCGAATCGGAGATCTCCCGGCGGACCGGGCTGCATGCGGCGACCACCTCACGGCTGGTCGCGGAGCTGGTGTCGTACGGCTTCCTGGCGCGGAACACCGACCGACGGGTGCGGATCGGCATGTGTCTGTGGGAGCTGGCGACGCACGCCTCACCGTCCCTGTCGCTGCGCAACGCGGCCATGCCGTTCATGGAGGGAGTCCACGACGTCGTCGGACACCACCAAGATCCGCGTCCCGCGTCTTGGCCCGGGAAGGCCGCGCAGCCGACAATCGCGTGCGGGCCGACAAGGCATACGCCTCCCGGAAGAACCGCGCCTACCTGCGGCGGCGAGGGATCCGCTGCACCATCCCGGACAAAGCCGACCAGGCCCGCAACCGCAAGAAACGTGGTTCGCACGGCGGCCGGCCGCCGAAGTTCGACCCGCAGGACTACACAGCTCGGCACGCAGTCGAATGCGGCATCAACCGCCTGAAAAGGCACCGGGCCGTGGCCACACGGTATGACAAGCTCGCGGTCCGCTACGAGGCGACCGTCCTCGTCGCGGCCATCAACGAGTGGCTATGACCGGCCACGTCATGATGGCGCCGTGTAACAGTGGACGGCCACCGTCTGGTGCGGACTCCACTGCTGCTCGACTGTGGCCATCAGCTCCCAGCCCAGCCGCTCATACAGGGCTGCCGCCGCGGTATCGGATGCGACGACGTCGAGCACCGGATGCAGGCCACGACGCCGCGCTTCCTCCACTGCTCGACCGATCAGCAGTGCACCGATCCGATGTCCCCTTGCCTGCGGTGCAACGAACAGCCTGCTGACCACGGCGGTCATACCCCGCGTCGACCCGTTCCGCTCGCTCCACAACATCGGGGCCAGATCACCTTCGCCGCCTTGCGACAAACTGACGTGCCCAACCAGGCCGCCTTCGAGTTCGGCAACCCAGGAGCCCAGCAGGGGACCGCGTGACAGCCACTCGCCCGGCTGATCAGGCCAGTTCACCGGATAGCCGTCGCGCGCATGGACCTCCGCGAGGACCCGCACGCACTCCTCAACGTCACCATCAGCCCTCTGCCGGATCCAGCGGCTCGGCTTCTCATCAGGCACTCCGGAGCTTTCGATGTTCACTCCCGCATAGAAACACAAGCCACAGAGTCACAACCAGCCACTTTCGACACGCGCCCTAGATGATCGATTCCAAGGGATCGGCTGCGCGCGCAAGGAGAGGGAGTCCAACGTCAGTGTGTGAAGACAGAGTTGGACTCCCTCGCCACCGCA